>CANFIL010000034.1 GCA_947447095.1 Actinomycetota bacterium
CGGCTGAACTCAAGAAGTAGCAGCCGCAATGTGGCGGCATCAGCGGGAACTTCAATACCAAGCGCAGACTCCAAGAGTTCTGCCACTCCGACCTCGCCTGAGAATGGAGAGAGCCACTCGTGACGATTAGCGAGCATCAAAATCTGACGATAGTCCCGTGATTCGAAGAGCTTTTCAACACCGCGATGCATGGAACCCAAAATTGGCTGCGCAGACACGATGGTGTTGTCGTCAATCTCAGCGCGAATGCGAAGCATTCCGTGCGTCACAGGTGAATAGGCAGGCAGGTCTAGACAGACGTCATTTCGGGCAACATCAAGGGCGTTGACACCGATAGAAACTGTTGAAACCACGAGGTAATCGTCCCATACCCAGCTTGTTTAATTCGCGTTAGGCTTTATGCGTGGTCAACACGATGGCCGAGAGCCTTGAGCCTTGGACCGAAAAGCCTCCGCGCTTAGACGTTGCAGTTGTCGGAACCGGCAGAGCTGGTTCCGTGCTTGGTGCTGCCCTACGAAGAGTGGGTCACAATGTTGTTGCATGCACCGCAGTATCCGACATCAGCAGATTGCGGGCGGAATCGTTATTGCCTGGCGTTCCCATCAAGGCAATTGATCAAGCAGTCGCTCAATGCGATCTCGTTCTCCTGACTGTTCCTGATGATGTCTTACCAGGACTCGTCGTCGGCTTGGCTGCAACCAATTCGATTGGTCCTGGAACTTTTGTGGTCCATGCATCCGGTCGCTACGGTGTTGAGGTACTCGAGCCACTGACACAACGTGGTGCGCTTCCACTGGCACTTCATCCTGTAATGACTTTTACCGGAACCAGTGTTGATCTCAATCGACTATCGGGATGCCCATTTGGCGTGACATCACATGAAGTACTTCGACCAGTTGCTGAAGCGCTAGTTGTAGAAATCGGCGGCGAACCCGTTTGGGTACCCGAAGGAAACCGTGCGTTGTATCACGCAGCCTTGGCTTTTGGTTCAAACAACATCATCACGTTGGTGAACGAAACAATCGCGCTTCTTTCGGGTGCAGGAATTGAAGACGCAGATCGCTTGATCGCGCCGCTCTTTGGAGCATCGTTAGATAACGCGTTGCGTAATGGTGATGCTGCCCTCACCGGGCCGGTGTCACGAGGCGATGTTGATACTGTGCGAACGCATCTCGAAGTTCTTTCTGAAAACAGTCCGCAGACAGTCGATGCCTATCGAACGATGGCGCGACTGTCGACGCAACGTGCGCTTGATGCCGGAATTGTGTCAGCGACAATGGCTGACAGTCTTTTTGACGTCTTGGGTGATCGATAGTGCAGATCATTGAAACTGTGAACGCTATGCGTGAATGGACGATTGCGCATTCGGATCGGCCACGAGCTGCGGTGTACACCATGGGCGCACTCCACGATGGTCATCTTGAACTTGTGCGTCAGGCGAAACACTATGTGTCTGCTCACACCGGCGAACACCCCTATGTTGTCGCTTCGATATTTGTGAATCCCACTCAATTCAATAATCCAGAGGATTTGGAAAGATACCCTCGAACAATTGAGCACGATCTTGAGATGCTCTCATCCATCGGCGTCGATGCTGTATTTGTTCCTTCGGTTGAACAGATGTATCCCGACGGTGTCGCCAACGTCATCGCTGTTGAGCCGGGCCCTCTAGGTGACGTACTTGAAGGTGAAGGCAGACCAGGTCATTTCCGCGGAGTGCTCACGGTTGTCAACAAACTGTTTAACATTACGACGCCGAATTACGCGATGTTTGGTGAAAAAGATTTCCAACAACTGACATTGATTGCTCGAATGGCCAGCGAACTCAACATGTCGATTGATGTGGTTGGTGTTCCAACGGTTCGTGACGATGACGGTCTGGCGATGTCGAGTCGTAACCGTCGCCTTGATGAATCCGGTCGCGCAATTGCTTCTCGCATTCCAGCTGCGCTGATGATGGTAAAGAACTGTGTTGCTGAAGGAATCGGCGTTGAAGAGTCGCTCAATCGGGCAAAACACTATTTATCGGAGTCGCCAGAGATTGCGATTCATTATTTAGTCGTAACTGGTAATGAATTGCAGTCGGCTCCACAACATGGAGCTGCGCGAGTTCTCGTTGCAACTGAAATTAACGGAATACGACTTATTGACAATATGGCAATCGAAATCAAAGGTGCATGATGTTACTTGCAATTGACGTAGGCAATACCAACACGGTTCTAGGGCTCTTTGATGGCGAGACGCTCACGCGCTCGTGGCGTATTAACACGGACGCTCGCACGACTGCCGATGAAATCGAATTGACGTTTCGCGGATTATTGCGCGATGCGCCTGAAGTAACTGGCATTGCATTGTGTTCGACGGTGCCTGCTGTGTTGCGTGAAATGCGAACAATGTTGGACCGCTATTACCTCGATGTCCCCAAAGTCATCGTCGAGCCTGGCATTAAAACTGGCGTTCCAATCTTGACCGACAACCCGAAGGAAGTTGGTGCCGACCGCATTGTGAATTCGCTAGCTGCATTTACGCTCTATGGCGGGCCCTCCATCGTCGTTGATTTTGGAACCTCGACCAATCTTGATGTGGTTTCAGAAAAGGGCGAATTCATTGGTGGAGCTCTGGCACCTGGTATCGAAATCTCAATCGATGCATTGGCATCCCGTGCTGCTCAGTTGCGCAAAGTGGAACTCGTTACGCCACGCAATGTCATCGGCAAGAACACTGTTGAGGCCTTACAGTCTGGAGCAGTTTTTGGATTTGCCGGTCAGGTAGACGGGCTCGTGGACCGCATCACAGACGAGTTAGGGCAGGACGTCAAGGCTGTTATCGCCACCGGCGGTTTGGCTGGGGTAGTTGTGCCTGAATCAGACACAATTACCCATCACGAGCCAGACCTTACGCTCATTGGGCTTCGTCTTATTTTCGAGCGCAACGCCTGACCCACTAACCTTGTACTCGTGACTGATGATCTGACTCCTGAAGTAGACGACCTGCCTGAGCAAATGCAGGTGCGTCGCGAGAAGCGCGCGTCGATTCTCAATTCCGGAAGTCAGGCGTATCCAGTAACGGTTCCCGTGACCACAACGGTTGCTGCAGTTCGGGCGAAGTACCCTCACTTGGTTCCAGATGATCAAACAGGCGACATCGTTGGCGTGGCTGGCCGCGTGATGTTCATGCGCAATACCGGCAAGTTGTGTTTTGCACAGATCCAAGCTGGCGCCGGCGAAGCGCTTCAGATCATGCTCTCACTTGATCGCGTTGGCGAAGAAGCTCTTGAGTCATGGAAGTCACTCGTAGACATCGGTGACCATGTTGCCGTTGAAGGTGAAGTTATCAGCAGCAAGCGTGGCGAGCTATCTGTTCTGACTGACAAGTGGCACATGGCAGCCAAGGCGCTGCGCCCACTGCCGAATTTGCATAAGCCACTGAACGAAGAGACGCGAGTGCGTCAGCGCTACGCAGACTTGATCGTGCGTGACACCGCTCGTCACATCGCGCGTTTGCGTCCAGCCGTCATGCGCAGTTTGCGTGAGAGTTTTGTGAAGCGCGATTACATCGAAGTAGAAACGCCAATGTTGCAGACAATGCATGGTGGTGCTGCAGCGCGTCCATTCGTGACCAAGTCGAATGCATTCGATATGGAATTGTTCTTGCGCATTGCTCCAGAACTTTTCTTGAAGCGGTGCGTGGTCGGCGGCATCGAACGTGTATTTGAAATCAATCGTAACTTTCGTAACGAAGGCGCCGACTCGACGCATTCACCCGAATTCGCAATGCTCGAGTTTTACCAGGCATACGCGGACTACAACGACATGGCTGACCTTACCCAGGCGTTGATTCAAGAAGCCGCACTTGCTGTTCATGGCACATTGACATACGAACTCGTTGAAGGTGGCATCCGCGACATCTCAGGAGACTGGGAGCGCATTTCAGTTTTCCCAGCGGTCAGTGAAGCTGTTGGTCAAGAAATCACACCAGCTACTCCGATTGAAACGTTGCGAGCCTTGTGCGATGCGGCTGAAATTTCTTATGACCCGAAGGCAATCCACGGCAAGCTCGTCGAAGAATTGCTTGAGCATTACGTTGTCGAAAAGCTTGTTCGCCCAACATTTGTCATTGACTATCCAGTTGATACTTCGCCACTTGTTCGCGATCACCGCACAATCGCAGGCGTAGTTGAAAAATGGGATCTCTACATTGACGGTTACGAAGCAGGCACGGGTTACTCTGAACTCGTTGATCCCATCATTCAGCGTGAGCGTCTTGTTGCACAGGCTGCTCTCAAAGATGGTGGCGATGTTGAGGCCATGCAACTCGATGAAGATTTCTTACGCGCATTGGAATACGGAATGCCACCGAGTGGCGGTGTCGGCATGGGTGTCGATCGTTTACTGATGACACTGACTGGTTTGAACATTCGCGAAACAATTTTGTTCCCGTTGGTAAAGCCAGAGTAATTATGAGCATCGTCATTCGCCCTGCCCGCACCAAAGATGTGCGTGCCGTTCGCGAGCTCATTGACCGCTATTCACCTGATGGACGATTGCTCTCAAAAAACACTGTGACGATTTATGAAGATGTTCAAGAATTCGTCGTAGCTGAACTTGATGGCCAAGTTGTTGGTTGCGGCGCCCTTCACGTGATGTGGGAAGACCTCGGCGAAGTTCGTACCGTCGCAGTTCTTCCTGAGGTTAAAGGCAAGGGAATTGGTGGTCAGATCCTCGATGTGCTGATGAGTCGCGCCCAAGACCTCGGCCTTGGTCGCGTCTTTTGTTTGACCTTTGAGACCGGCTTTTTTGGGCATTACGGATTCGAACCAATTGAGGAAGCTCCCGTGGATCCTGCCATTTACGCCCAGTTGCTGCAATCCGGCGACGAAGGTGTGGCTGAATTCCTTGATCTTGAACGCGTAAAGCCCAACACATTGGGCAACACCCGTATGCTCAAGCACCTTTAAATTTCTCGGTTTCTTGAGGGCAACGCCCTTGCCCTAAAATAGGAAAGTGAAAATACTCGTCATCGGTAGTGGTGCGAGAGAACACGCGCTCGTGACGACTCTTCAGCGAGATTCTGGAGTCGAAGTCCTCTGTGCTCCAGGCAACGCGGGTATTTCGAAAGATTCCAAAACCTTCCCGGTTAACGCGACCGACGGGCCAGCCGTGCTGGCCTTGGCCCAGGAACTAAGCGCAGACCTTGTGGTGATTGGCCCAGAGGCCCCACTTGTTGCGGGCGTCAGCGATATCTTGCGAGCAGCCGGAATTCCAGTTTTCGGCCCATCAGAGGCCGCCGCACAACTTGAAGGCAGCAAGGCATTTGCCAAGCAAGTGATGTTAGACGCAGGCGTTCCAACGGCACGTGCACATCTGTGCGTGAATGTGCAACAGGCTGAGTCGGCCCTCGATGATTTTGGTGCACCATACGTCGTGAAAGATGATGGCCTTGCCGCTGGCAAAGGTGTTGTTGTCACAAACGATCGTGCTGTTGCCCTTGACCATGCGCGCACATGCATCGAAGCTCGCACTGACGGCGCGGTTGTCATCGAAGAATTTCTTGACGGACCAGAAGTCAGTCTGTTCGGCGTCACCGATGGCATCACGGTGGTCCCATTGAGTCCCGCTCAAGATTTCAAGCGAGTGGCTAACGATGACGAAGGACCTAACACCGGCGGCATGGGTGCTTACACACCGCTACCTTGGGCGCCGGCTGGTCTCACAGAAGAAGTCGTGACCAAAGTTTTGCAACCAACAGTGGACGAGATGGCAAAGCGTGGAACTCCTTTTAGCGGATTGCTTTACGCAGGACTTGCGCTGACATCACGCGGCACTCGAGTCATCGAATTCAATGCACGTTTTGGTGATCCCGAAACTCAAGTTGTTCTCACTCGACTTGATTCACCTTTGAGCGCATTACTGCTTGCAGCAGCAACCGGCACTCTTGCCCAGCTTCCTGAGTTGAAGTGGAAAGACGAATCTGTCGTGACAGTAGTCATGGCTGCCGAAGGATATCCAGAATCACCTGTCAGCGGCGCAGTGATCACTGGTCTTGACGATGTTGTTAACGCCAAAGTTTTTCATGCAGGCACCCGCAGAAATGACGACGGTGACATTGTCGTTAGCGGCGGCCGAGTTCTGACTGTGACAGCCTCGGGTTCGGATCTGCACAAAGCCCGCACGAATGCCTACGAAGGCGTCAACCACATCCATTTTGCCGGTGAACATCACCGCACCGACATTGCCGAACGCGCAGCCAACGGAGAGGTCCACGTTCCATGAGTAAGCCTTACTTGCCGAATGTTCTTGCATCGCGATATGCCTCAACTGCAGTAGCAGAAATCTGGTCGCCCGCACACAAAATCGTGCTGGAACGCGGATTGTGGATCGCAGTTCTCAAGGCACAGAAGGAACTCGGTATTGACGTTCCTGATGGCGTCATTGAGGCATACGAAGCAGTCATTAATGATGTGAATCTCGAAAGTATTGCCGCTCGTGAACGCGTGACGCGCCACGATGTCAAAGCACGCATCGAAGAGTTTTGTGAACTGGCAGGGTACGAACACATTCATAAGGGCATGACAAGCCGCGACCTGACGGAGAACGTCGAACAACTTCAGGTTGTTGCATCACTTCGTGTCATGCACATGAAGGCAGTTACCACGGCTCGCGTGATTTCGGAACTTGCCGTTCGTTACAGCGATGTAGCACTGACGGGTCGCAGCCATAACGTCGCGGCACAGACAACGACACTCGGTAAGCGCTTTGCATCCGCTGCGGACGAGATGCTTGTGGCCATCGCGCGACTCGAAGATTTGATCGCACGTTATCCATTGCGCGGCATCAAGGGACCAGTTGGCACAGCGCAAGACATGCTCGATCTGTTGGGTGGCGATGCCTCCAAGCTTGCAGAACTCGAGACTCGTATTGCCGCGCATCTTGGATTCGACAATGTGTTCACCAGCGTTGGCCAGGTGTACCCACGATCCGTTGATTACGACACGATCACTGCACTGGTTCAACTTGCTAGTGGCCCAAGTAGCTTGGCAACAACAATTCGTTTGATGGCCGGCAACGAACTTGTGACCGAAGGATTCAAAGAAGGCCAAGTTGGCTCAAGCGCCATGCCACACAAAATGAACACTCGTTCATGCGAGCGCATCAATGGCTTTGCTGTCATTCTTCGCGGTTACGCATCGATGGCCGGTGAACTCAGCGGCAATCAATGGAATGAAGGCGATGTGTTCTGTTCGGTGGTTCGTCGCGTAGCACTGCCAGACTCCTTCTTTGCTATCGACGGCTTGTTGGAAACCACATTGACCGTTCTCGAAGAATTCGGCGCTTTCCCTGCAGTCATCGAACGCGAGCTTCAGCGCTACCTTCCATTCCTTGCAACCACCAAAATTTTGATGGCAGCCGTCCGCAAAGGCGTTGGTCGTGAAATCGCTCATGAAGTTATCAAGGAGCACGCTGTTGCCGTGGCTCTTGATATGCGTGGCCCAGATGGCGGTGGCGGCGAAGTGCTTCTTGATCGTTTGGCAGCAGATGGTCGCTTGGAACTTTCGCTGGATGAACTTCAGTCATTGATTTCGCAGCCGCTTGAATTTACCGGTGCAGCACAGGCACAAGTTGCTGCCGTTGCTTCACACGTAGCCGCACTCGTTGCACGAACCCCGCAAGCCGATTCCTACCGTCCGGAGCCAATTCTGTGATCATCCAACCATCCGAGTACAACCTGCCAGGTTTTACCCATGTGTACTCCGGCAAAGTCCGCGACCTTTACGAAGCTGAGGATGGCCGCTTACTCTTCGTAGCAAGCGATCGCATTTCAGCTTTCGACTGGGTGCTTCCATCTGTCATTCCCGACAAGGGTCGTATCCTGACGGCAATGTCATTGTGGTGGTTTGATCGCCTCGATGACATCGTCCCGAACCACATTCTTTCGACAAATGTTCCAGCGCCAGTTGCTGGTCGCGCTACATACTGTGAGCGCCTCGACATGCTTCCTGTTGAATGCGTTGCACGCGGTTATCTCAGTGGTTCGGGTCTGGTTGATTACAAGAGCCAAGGCAATATTTGTGGCGTTGGTTTGCCACCTGGTTTGGTCGATGGATCGAAACTGCCAAAGCCCATCTTTACGCCAGCAACTAAGGCTGCGATTGGTGATCACGACGAGAACGTAACGTTCGATGAAGTCATGGCGACAATCGGTGCCGAAGAGGCACAGCAACTTCGTCGACTGACTTTGGCTGTCTATGAGACGGCAACTCGTATTGCGGGTGCGCGGGGAATCATCCTTGCTGACACCAAGTTGGAATTTGGCTTTGGTCTTCGAGGTGTCCACAAGGGACAAATCGTTCTTGCTGATGAAGTCCTCACACCTGACTCATCACGATTCTGGCCAGCCGAATCATGGAAGCCAGGACAAGCACAGGCTTCGTATGACAAGCAGTATGTGCGCGACTGGCTACTCTCACCTGAATCAGGTTGGGATAAGAACTCAGGCGAAGCGCCACCAGCCTTGCCGGACGAAGTCATTGAGAAAACTCGTGAACGTTACGTAGCGGCTTATGATCAGTTAACTGGTAAGCGTTTCCAGTAATGATTTTCGAGCCACCCTATATCGCTGTTGTCTTTACAAGCACTCGTGCCGCTGTCGATGATGGCTATGGCGATATGAGTAATCTCATGGCAGATCTCGTGAATCATGTTGGTGGCTTTTTAGGAATGGATAGTGTTCGCGGCGCGGACGGTCGAGGAATTACTGTCGGATATTTTCGCGATGATGAGGCGCTGAAGACTTGGCGTGAAAATCTCGAACATCGCGAAGCGATGCAATTAGGCCGCGAGAAATGGTACGACGAATATTCGCTGCACATTACACGCGTTGAACGCAGCTATACCTGGTCTCGCGAAGACTAGTTACTCGTTCCAGCGAGGACTTGTGCTCTTTGGCGGGTAAAGCTTTTCGCGTAGCAACACGATGCCAGGCTGCTTCAACTTGAGAGCATCACCGAGATCTTCAAGTGTGGTTTCAGTGAACGACAACCCATAAGCCTGTGCCAACACGGCCCAGTCAGGTGAGAACAAATCCACACCGCGTTCTGGATGGCCCATCACGATCTGGTCGAAGCGAAGCATTCCGTATCCACCGTCGTCAACGATGAGCAATGTGTAAGGAAGATTTTCCTGACGGATAGTTGCAAGTTCGCCTACTGCGAATGCAACACCGCCATCGCCACAGATTGCCAGAGTTTGCTGTCCTGCCGCTGCCGGACCGATTGCTGCAGGTAAGCCAAAACCAAGTGTGCCCCAGCCGACAGGGTAGGCAAGGCGACGTGGACGTGGTTGGTTTCCGTAGACACCATTCCAATAACCGGCTACTGCCATGTCACATACGATCGCGCCGTCGGCAGGCCAGTTGTCTTCAATAATTTCTACGAGCTCAATGCCTCGACGGGACTTGTCATCATTCTTTAAGCGAGTGCGTACCGCACGATTCAGCTCAGCAACATTTGTCCATTCGTCATGTGGCTTGGTATCACTGATCAAAGTGCGTGCCACTTCAGAGATATCGTTTGCGATCAGAACAGCTGTTGGATCGATGTTTCGCATCGCAACAGTTGGTTCAACATCAACAAGCACGACAACCTTTGGCCAAGGCAAATTCCAGTTCTTGGTATTCATGCCATCAAGTTGGCTACCGAAAACAACAAGTGCATCGGCGCCACCAAGTACTTGTTCAACTTCTGGTTCGTGAATAGGCGCACGAAGTGCAAGTGGGGAATCAGCTGCGATGCCTCGCCCTGCGAACGATGTCATGATCGGTGCATTCCAATGTGCAGCTAGTGCAGCAATGTCATCGCTACCATCGATGGCTCCACCGCCAGCCCAAATGACAATACGTTCTGCGTCGCCAAGGGCTGCCACGGTCGCAGCAGTATCGACTGGAATTCGTTCTTGACCCAATTCCAAAGTTGGCATCGGCGAAGTAAATGGTTGCGCAAGGACATCAGCGGGGATGCCAAGGTAACCAGCACCGGCAGGTGCACGCAACAAGTCGCGAATCATTTCCGCAGCTACATCAACCGCTGTCACGCCATCAGTAACACTGACCGCCATGGCCACACCATGCAATTTCTTAGCAAGGGGTGCGAATAGCGCAGCCTGATCGTCCATCTCGTGCAGCATGCCGCGGGTACCCTCTGGCGAACGCTTGCCGATAGGAGCCTCGGACGAAATGACGAAGATGGGTGAACCAGAGACCGCGGCTTCACCGAATGCAGCGATGGTGTTGGCAGCACCTGGGCCAGTTGTGGTCAATGCCACAGAAAGTTGACCAGTGGTTCGGGCGAGCCCGTCGGCTGCGTATGCGCAGGTTTGTTCATGGCGAACACCCACTATTGACGGGCGTTTTTCACTCAGTGCGTCCCAAAATGCGAGGTTGTGAACGCCAGGGATGCCGAAGGTTACGCGGATGCCCGCCTGCCACAGCAAATCCATGATGGCTCCGGCAACAGTTGGGGTATGTGGTGCGTCATACTGAGTCATACCAACACTTTAGCGAGCAAAGAAGAGGCAACAGTGTCAACCTTCGTTTCCACAAATCCAACCAACATCTCCGATGTCGTAGCTGAGGTCCCAGCGGCCAGTGTCAGCGACATTGTCGAGGCAGCCCGCCGCGCCAAGGCAGCGCAAAAGGCATGGGCCAAGATGCCTGCACCTGCACGTGGTCGCGTCATCGCACAGGTCGGTCGACTTTTCGAAAAGAATAAAGAGACTCTTGCGGCTCTTGTCACTCGCGAAATGGGCAAGGTTTATGCCGAAGCTCTTGGCGAAGTGCAAGAAGTTATCGACACATGTGACTTCTTCCTCGGTGAAGGTCGTCGTCTCTACGGCATGACCGTTCCTAGCGAAATGCCAAACAAGAACCTCTTCACTTTCCGCCAGCCAGTTGGCACAGCGTTGATCATCACCGCTGGTAACTTCCCGGCTGCTGTTCCATCTTGGTACCTCGTACCTGCGCTTCTCACAGGCAACAGTGTTGTGTGGAAGCCATCGGAATTCACGCCAGCAATTGCTCAGGCAATGACGGAAATCTTCTATGCAGGTGGCGTTCCAAAGGACGTTCTCATCACTGTTGTCGCTGATGGTGCAACAACATTCGAAGCGATGGAAGCTGCACTAGACGCAGGCTTGTTGAACAAGATCGGCTTCACCGGTTCAACTGAAGTGGGCCGCAAGATCGGCGCACTTGCCGGCAAGCACATCCAGAGCGCATGTCTTGAACTGGGCGGCAAGAACCCAATGGTTGTTATGCCAGATGCTGACCTCAAGCTCGTACTTGATGGCGCGCTGTTCGCTGGCTTCGGTACTGCCGGTCAGCGCTGTACTTCGCTTGGCACATTGTGGCTACACGAATCAATTCATGATGAGTTCCTCGCGATGTACAAGGAAGCCGTAGAAACCGCCAAGGTCGGCGATCCAATGCAAGGCGTTCTCTTTGGCCCAATGCTTTCTGAAAAGTACTTGGACAATCACATCAAGAATCTCGAAATGATCCAGCCGCATCACACAGTGTTTGGCTCACAAGGAATCGGTCGCATCACCAAGGACAACCCACGCGACGGTTTCGTTGGCGATCCAGATGCAGGCGTATTCGCCCACCCAACAATCGTGGCGGGCATCAAGAAAGAAGACGAGTTGTATTACACCGAAACCTTCGGTCCACTCGTCACAGTTGGAAAGTTCTCAACACTTGATGAAGCAATTGAACTTGCCAACGGCCACGGCTATGGTCTGTCGTCAGCGATTTACACCAGCGATCCAAAGTCGGTATGGACATTCCGTGAAGGAATTTCAGCAGGCATGATCTCAGTGAATAACTCAACATCAGGCGCTGAAGCTCACCTTCCATTCGGTGGTAACGGCAAGAGCGGTAACGGCTCACGTCAGAGCGGTGTCTGGGTTCTTGACCAGTTCACTCGCTGGCAGTCACTGAACTGGGATTGGTCAGGCAAGTTGCAGAAGGCTCAGATGGACATCGTCGAAAGCCCATACAACCCTGACTTCACTCTCTAGGACTTTACGCATGGCAAATCTTCCTGAACACGTTGATGTTGTTGTCGTTGGCGGCGGCGTCATGGGTGCATCTGCTGCATTCCATCTCGCTGAAGCCGGCGTCAGTGTTTTGCTCATTGAAAAGAGCGAGCTTGCAAGTGGATCAACCTCAAAAGCAGCGGGTGGCGTTCGCGCAAACTTCTCCGATGAATTGAACGTTGCAATCGGCGCCCGTTCACTAGGACTGCTTGCTGACTTCACTACACGTCCGGGACAAGAAATCGACCTGCACCGTCCGGGCTACATGTTCGCACTCACGCGCCAAGAAGACGTCGA
>CANFIL010000035.1 GCA_947447095.1 Actinomycetota bacterium
AACGCCTAGCCAGTACTGAGCGCGCTCAGAGTTGATCTTGATAAGGCTTGGCTCTTCCTTCGGGTGGTACAGACCGATTTCTTCGATCGCACGACCATTACGTGCAGTACGTGAGTCAGCAATGACTACGCGGTACTGAGGGTTGCGAATGCTTCCGAGACGCTTGAGCTTGATCTTGACAGCCACGAGTTAAATTTCTCCTGTTATTGGGGTGAATACGTTTCTTATGAGCGAGTGGGGTCGCAAAGAATTGCATTCGATGAATCCAGCGGCTCTGCGGTTAGAGGGCCGGCTCGGTCGCTGGGATTACCTTGAAAATAATGCCAGAAATAGTGGGAAATACGAAACTGAAGCCCAAAGTGATGGGTTTTCTAGCTCAGAAAGCCCTTGAAAGCCTCAGGAAGCTCGGTCAGGGTTGTTGCAGGGGCCACTGTCTCTTCAATATCCAAACCTGCTTCTTGGGCTGCGCGCTTGGCAGGGTTTCCTGATTTCTTTGCACCTTTGCCCTTTTGCTGCTTCTTAGCCTGTGGGGCACGCATCCCTGGAATCGCAGGCATTGCTGGCATTCCCGGCACAGATCCGCCCTTAGCCATTTGTCGCATCATCTTTTGAGCTTGGGTGAAGCGATCAATCAAACCGTTCACGTCGCTGACTTGGACACCGGATCCTCGCGCAATGCGGGCACGACGTGAGCCATTCAAGATTTTCGGATCGTCACGTTCGGCTGGAGTCATCGAACCAATGATGGCGCCGACGCGATCAATTTCACGCTCATCAATATTTTCAATCTGCTTTTTCATGTCGCCCATGCCAGGCAACATTCCAAGCATCTTGCTCATTGATCCCATTTTGCGAAGTTGGTTCATCTGTTCCATGAAGTCGGTCAGTGTGAAGTCCTGACCTGTTTGCAACTTCTTAGCAAATTTCTCGGTCGTATCTTTATCGAGATTCTGCTCAGCCTGTTCAATCAGCGTGAGCACATCGCCCATGTCCAAAATTCGCGAGGCCATGCGATCTGGATGGAAGATTTCAAAGTCGGTCAGTTTCTCGCCGGTCGACGCAAACATGATCGGCTTACCGGTTACCGTGCGAACAGAAAGTGCAGCACCACCGCGAGCATCACCATCGAGCTTTGTCAGTACAACTGCGTCAATGCCGATTTCATCGGCGAAAGTTTGAGCTGTGTTGACCGCGTCTTGACCAGTCATAGCGTCGATGACGAGCAATGTTTCGTCTGGCTGAGCTTCGCTCTTGACCTTCTTAAGTTGCTTCATCAGGTCGGCATCGATAGCCAATCGACCGGCAGTATCGACGATAACTATGTCGTGAAGTTTGTCTTTTGCGAACTTGATGCCATCACGAGTGACTTTGATGGGATCTCCAACGCCGTTACCTGGTTCCGGCGCAAACACAACGGCATTTGCCTGTTGACCAACAATCTTGAGCTGATCAACGGCATTGGGGCGCTGCAAGTCTGCGGCGATGAGAAGTGGCTGGTGACCTTGCGATCGCAAATGTGCTGCGAGTTTTCCTGCAAGTGTTGTCTTACCGGCGCCCTGAAGACCAGCAAGCAAAATTACGGTTGGGGCAGTCTTCGCCAGACGGATGCGACGAGTTTCGCCACCCAGGATGGCAACGAGCTCTTCGTTGACGATCTTGACGATTTGTTGAGCTGGATTTAGGGCAGCCGAAACTTCGGCGCCTAGCGACCGTTCTTTGATCCGAGCACAAAACTCACGAACGACCGGCAGCGCAACGTCAGCATCGAGAAGCGCAATCCGGATTTCCCGAACAGTCTCGTCAATGTCCTGTTCCGTGAGTCGTCCCTTGCCGCGGAGCTGCTTGAAAGTAGCCGACAAGCGGTCTGACAGGGATGCGAACATGGCTTTGATTCTACTTGGGAAATTTGACGGCCCTTAAGGGCATCAATGCCCGATAAAGCCCCATTCCAGAGTGCGAGGGACATTAATGACTGATACCGTCAGAGCAGTACTGATAAGCCATTTGCAGGTTTTCAGCAGGAGGATTACATGTCTGACAACAACGACTCTGCCGGTGAAGTTTTGCGTTCAATTTGGCAGCAAAACCCCGATCAACTTGTTGAACTCGACGAAGAGTGCAATCCCAACAAAATTTGTCGCAACATGAAGGAAGTCTCGTTCGAAGGCTTCGGCGAAGAGGGTGGCGACGTAGCCTCCGCTTGGAAGGCCAAGTTGGCTCGTGAAGGCAAACTTGCTACCGGCAACACCATCGCCGATCTAGTTCTCGGCAACCAGAACTAACACGCAGGGCAATACGAACAGACATGTCACGCACCGAACTCTTTAACGACCTCACAGTCGAAAAACTCACGGATGACCTTCGCGATCTTGGCTACATCGCCGACCGCGGTCTAGCCACCTCAATCTTTATCTCGCTCAAGTTAGGTAAGCCGTTACTTCTCGAAGGTGAAGTTGGCGTTGGTAAGACCGAACTTGCTAAGACTCTTGCCACACTTTTCAACCGCGAACTCATTCGCCTGCAGTGCTACGAAGGCATTGACACTAACCATGCACTGTACGAATGGGATTACGCCCGACAAATGCTCCACATCCGCTCACTCTCCCAGGCTGAACTTGGTCAAGGAACTGACGAGCAATTGTTTAGCGACAAGTTCTTACTCGAGCGCCCATTGCTCAAGGCAGTCCGCGCTGGCGACCAGAGCGTCCTACTCATTGACGAAGTCGACCGTGCGGATGACGAATTCGAGGCATTCCTGCTCGAATTGCTCTCGGATTTCCAAGTCACCATCCCTGAAATCGGTACCGTGGCCGCCAAGACGCGACCAATCGTGATCCTGACTTCCAACCGCACTCGAGAACTCCACGACGCATTGAAGCGCCGTTGCTTGTACACGTGGATCGGTTTCCCACCTGCTGATCGAGAAATCGACATTGTGCGCTCCCGTGTTCCAGGCATCAGCGAACGCCTTAGCGAACAAGTTGTTGAAGCGGTAAACACACTTCGTGGAATGGACCTTGAAAAAGTACCTGGCGTTGCCGAAACAATCGACTGGGTTGAATCCTTGGATGCTATTGGCGCCACGGACCTCAACGCCGCTACTGCTTCAGAAACCCTCGGCGCTGTCATCAAGGACCGCGACGACCTTGAGTACACCTCAAAGAATTTGAATGTCATCGTCCCTAGCTCCTGAGGTTGATGGCCTTGACGAACTCTTCGTTGAATTCGGACAAGACCTTCGCTCGCATGGGCTCATCGTTGGGTCAGATGACGTCATTACTTTTTGTCGCTCACTAACCACTCTTGATCCAACCGACATCATGGATGTCTATTGGGCTGGCCGAACAACACTAGTACGTAAACGCGATCACATTCCCCTGTACAACGAACGCTTCCAAGCCTTCTTTTTCAACTTGTCCGAGACTGAGACAGATGTTCGCAAGATCAAACTCAAGTCTTCGGCAGTTGCCGGCACCACGCTGGAAGTTCCTAACGTGGACAACAGCCTGCCTGGCGAAACCAGTGAAGATGAAACGAAGATGGGCTACATGGCCTCCGCCTCAGAAATCTGGCGAAGCAAAGCATTTTCCGAATGTAGCGATGAAGAACTCAATCGCTTCCGCAAGCTGATTTCACTTATGCGTCTTTCTCCACCCAAGCGCCGAACCTACCGAACGCAGGTCACAAAGAACGGCGCAATGCTCGACATGCGCCGTATGGCACGCGACACCATGCGCACTCTTGGTGAACCAAAAGAACTCGTGTTCATGTCACGTAAAGAAAAGCTTCGCTCAGTCGTATTCATCCTTGACGTCTCAGGTTCGATGGCCGACTACTCACGCAACCTTCTGCAACTTGCCTATTCGGCGCGACGAGCAAACCAAAAGGTTGAAGTTTTTTGCTTCGGCACACGTCTGACACGCATCACGCGCTCACTCGATAAGCGCACACCGGATGACGCGATGCGACTTGCGGGCGAGAGCGTGCTGGACTGGGATGGTGGAACACGTATTGGTGATGCGCTCACTCAATTCGTGAAGGAATCTCGCCGTGCCCGGCTTGGCCGTGGTGCCATCGTTGTGATCTGCTCTGACGGCTTGGATCAAGGCGATCCTGCAGTCCTAGAAAAGTCCATGGAAACGCTCTCTCGACTTGCGCACCGCGTCGTCTGGGTGAATCCTCATAAAGGCGACAATCTCGATTTCAAGCCAAGCACAATTGGCATGATCGTCGCCGAACCTTTCATCGATGCAATCTATTCAGGACACAACTACAAGAGCCTGGAAACGTTTGCTTCAGAACTCACGAGAATGAGGTAAGTAACGATGCAGTACAGCGTGTCTTTGGTCGCCGAAGGTGATCGCGAAATGACTCTCGATGAAATTGTGGAACTTGCAGATGCCGTAGCCGGCATGAACGGTATTGCCTCTGGCATGGGAACTATGTCCTACGGCGCCCAGATCATGGTTGATGCCGAGAATTCAGCAGATGCGGTCGAAGAAGGTCGCAAGATGTTCGAAGCGGCTGTTCAAAAGACTTCTCTACCGTTTTGGCCGGTTACAACAGCTCATGCCATGAGCGAAGATGACGACTACGAAGACTTGGATCTGATCATCGAATGATCCGTCTTGGCAGCCTCGCCGGCTATCCCTTTGAAGGTCCTCGCGCACTTGCAGGATGGACCGCACCTACAGCGCCAGCCGTTTATGTGATTCTCGCTCGCAACGACATCGAAGGTAAACCACAGCAGTACAGCGTGATTTATGTTGGCCACGGCGACGATCTGAGCCAAGAGGGCTTTCCGTTCCGCCACCCGCGCTCAGCGGCATGGATTGCCCGCGCCGGAACCAAGTTCAATTTACACATCGCATGGTATGAAATTCCTGGTGGACGAGCTTCACACCGCGAACAAATGTGTCGCGAACTGATGGCGATTTATGACCCAAGCTGTAACACTGAGAAATTTGATAAGGCCTGGAAAGACGAATGGATCGGTGACTACCAAACGCCAGTCACCGACCCATTGACCACTGATCGTGATCCAAATTCGTCCAACTAATTAGTTGATTTTTACTCCAACACCATCGAACAAGCGTGAGCGACGTGTGCCCATCGCTGGCTTCGCTGGAACTGGCTCGTGTGCCTCTTCAGGAACATAAGTAGCGCCAACAACGATGCCTTCAGCCATGTTGTAGAGCAAAGGAAGAGCGCCAGCAACAATGTTGCCGGTTGTGTTGATGTGGGTAAGTCCGGATTCGATTGGCTCGGCATCCTTCTTGATTTCCCACACGATGTCAGCTGCTTCTTCAAGAGTGTCGGCAACCTTAGTGAGCTGGCGACCAACGATGTACAAGTACACGGCTAGTCCAGCAATCAAAGCGACAATGTCAATAACTGTCCATGTGATCAATGTGTTTGAGCTCATGAGCGCACCTTCTCGAGAACGCGGCCTAGGAACAAGTGATGTTCCAGACCTTCGGCTAGGACTGCTTCAACTCCACCGGCGGTGATGCCGATCAGTGCAGTATCTGCAGTGTTGGCCTTAGCGGCTTCGAGTGTTGCCTTGATGGCCTTCACTCGCTTATCAATTTTGGCTACGAGCAACACCAAGATTGTGAGAAGTGCTGCAACTGCAACGACAACGACAATGCCCAAGATGTTGGCTAGACGCCACAATGTTTCTACGTTGCTGTCCATGGTCAGCCTCCTAGCTTCTTGCGACCGCGATTGAGCCCAGCGATAATCGCCAAGGCTGATGCGATTGTTTCGTTCAGCTTCGCCAAGCCTGCTGTGTTCTTTTCAGCAGCCTGAAGACCTGAATTGATGCTTTGTGCCTGGCCACCGATTTTGGCGGCTAGCAACAAGATTGGAACAACGAGTGCAACAACGACTAGTACGACGACTAGACCGATGATGTAACCCAGTTGCCAACCGGTATGTCCTGCGAAATCAATCATGTTCGTCTCCTTAGATCGACTCTGCGAAACTACGCACTGGAGCCAAGCTGGCATTGACGGAATCTACGGTGCTACCGACTGTTGCAGTCTTAGCAACGATGACTTGAACGCCACCATCGAGAGCGTCAAGAGTCTTGACAACTGAACGAAGGTGAAGGATCACGCGGATTAAGCCAAGGGCTGCTGCCGCGATGATGAGTGTGAAAAGCACGAGGCTTACTACAGCTACTGTTTGCATGTCCTAGTCCTTATCCCAGCAACTTTGCGACGGAACCGGCGTACCGGACCGCACCGTTAGCTACATCTGCAATGACGGCGTCTGTCGTTTCCAACAACGCTGGTGTGGTGTCGAGCTCGCCGATCAATGCAACGCCACCGGCGAGTGCATCGTCTGCTGCTCCACGAATACGCTCTAGCGCTCCAAGCACGCGGTTAAGCAGTGCAACAAGAACTGGAACGATGACTAGTAATAGAACTAGGTTTCCAATTGCCCAAAGACTCATAGTTGTACCCCTTTACCTATCGTCGCGCTACTGGCTTGTACGGAAGGAAGAATCGAGCAAAGACGCGACTTGCGGCACGCTTTGCGGCATTCAAACCGATGGAAAGACCACTGGCTGACTTTGCGCCAGCAACTGAATTTGGATCGAGACCCTTTGAGATCGCATCCATTCGGTTGCTCATGTTGACGGCTGCTGAGTTCACAAGGACTGCAGTCACATCGTTGACCAAACCGCGGCCGTACTGCGCAGCAGCACCCGAGATTGTCAGATCAAGTGACAGCGAAACCTTGGTGCCATTAGCAATCGGCGACAGTGAGGCAGTCAGAAGCGCTGAAGCAGCACCGCGACCCTTCTTGTCAGCGCCTGATGCATCGAGCACAAGAACCTTCTTGGCATCGTCACGGCTCTTCACCAATGCGGTACCAGCGAATTCGAGCTTGACCGGACCGGCGGAGACGATGACATCGCCTTCGTAATGTTCTTTGGTGATTTCATTCGTGAGGTTTGCACCAGGAATTGATGCAGCTACCTGTGGAATATCGTCAAAGAACTTCCAGACCGCATCAATCGGCTGAGCGATATCAAACGATTGGGAGATCAGCATAAGGCCTCCTTATTAGGAACGAGCTTGGATCTTTTTCGAACACTTTTCGACAGCCTGGCGCACAGAAGTAGTACGTCACACCCTCGAATTCAAATGGACGGTTAGCAGGCACTGCTTCTACCGTCATGCCGCAAACGAGGTCGATAACTTCCTCGACTGCAGGCTTGGTAACTACGGCAGCTGGAGTCAATTCTCCAGCAGCACGCAACGCAACGAGCTGCGCAAGAATCGACACTGCGATTTCGCGATGAGAAGTGTGGCCGAGATCGATTCCAATAGGAACCTTTACGCGGCCCAGCTTCTCGTCCGAGATGCCACGATCCTTCATGAAGTCCATGACTACTTCCCCACGCTTGCGGGAGGCGACAAGTCCGACATAGAACGGCTCGGCAGTGAGTGCGATTTCGAGAGCCTCTTCATCGCCGTGACCTTGGGTTGCAATGATCACGATCGTCGAAGAATCAATCTGCGAAGTTGCAAAGTCTTCGGAACTAACAAGTTGAACTCGCCAGTCCATAGCCTGAGTCAATTCCTTAAGTGTCAATGCCATTGGCGAACGGCCAACGATCAACACTTTTGGAGCAGCCTGCATTGGTTCTACATAAATCTGAAGAGCGCCTTCGCTTTGGCATGACATCGGAACAGTAGCGACGCCGGAAGGAACATGCATTCCTTGGAAGTCGGCTTCTTGTCCGAGCCACAACAAGCGAGGAGTTCCCTCTTCGATGATGCGCTTTGCTTCGCGAATAATGACAGGCTCTGCGCAAGCGCCACCAATCCAACCGAAGATTTCTCCGTCGGCGGTGACGATTGCGCGCGAACCGTAATGTCCGGATGATGGCGGCTGGCGCCACACGACAGTAGCCATGGCAAACGAAGTACCTTCGTTCATCATTTCTACTGCCAGCTGCATGACGCTGCTGCCTTCAAGCGGACGGTTATTCATTAGTCAGAGATCCTCACAGGAGGCATACCGCTGACGTCCTTACCGGTTGTCAATGCTTCGTAGACGCGGTTAGGCATCATCGGCATGTCAATGTTGCGTACGCCGGTGTGGCTTACTGCATTCACGACTGCGTTAACGAAAGCGGCTGGACCTGCAACGGTTGCACATTCGCCAACACCCTTTGCACCGATTGGGTGGTGAGGACATGGTGTGACAACTTCGTGCAATTCAAAGCCTGGAGTTTCCCATGCAGTTGGAAGCAAGTAGTCCATGTAGTTCGAACCAATGCAGTTACCTTCTTCATCGAAGGTGATGTACTGCATGCTGGCCATGGCGTAAGCCTCGGTCAGACCACCCATGATCTGTCCTTCGACGATCATTGGGTTGATGCGAACGCCACAGTCATCGACTGCCACAACGTTGAGAACATCCCATACGCCGGTTTCTGCATCTACTTCAACCTTGACGAAGTATGCAGCGAACGGCCATGTGAGGTTCGGTGGGTCGTAGTACGCGTTGTTCTCAAGACCTGGCTCCATACCATCAGGCATGTTGCTGTAGGCAGCAAGCGCGCAGTCCTGGATCGTTACGCCACGTTCCTTGTTTGAACGTACGTAGAAGCGACCCAACTCCCACTCGATATCTTCTTCAGATACTTCGAGCAAGTGTGCTGCGATCTTGCGAGCCTTCGCGCGAATCTTGCGAGAAACCATCGCCACTGCAGCGCCGGCAACAGGCGTACTACGCGATGCGTAGGTACCCATACCGAATGGTGCGGTGTCGGTGTCGCCTTCTTCGACTGTGATGTCGTCAGCAGGAATACCGAGTTCGTGAGCAACGATCTGTGCCCATGTTGTCTGGTGACCCTGGCCCTGGTTCATTGCACCGGTGCGCAAGATTGCCTTACCGGTCATGTGAACGCGAAGTTCAGCTGAGTCAAACATCTTGATACCCAAGATGTCGTACTCGCGGCTGTTACCAGCACCAAGAGGCTCGGTCATTGTTGAGATGCCGATACCAAGAAGCTTGCCGCGCTTGCGGGCTTCTTCTTGCTCTTGCTTGAAGGTCGAGTAGCCGATTGCTTCCATACCTACGTTGAGGCACTTTTCGTACTGGCCCGAGTCGGTCAAGAAACCGAATGCGGTGCGGTACGGGAACATGTCGTCCTTGACCAAGTTCATGCGGCGGAACTCTGCTTGGTCCATGCCCAAGTCATCAGCTGCCGCGTGAATCATGCGCTCTTGGAAGAACATCGCTTCGGTCACACGGAATGAACAACGGTAAGCAACGCCACCAGGAGCCTTGTTCGTGTAGTAACCAGTTGAGGTCAAGTGCGCAGCTGGCAAGTCGTAGCACGCGAATGTCGAGTGCATCAGACCGATCTTGAACTTCGATGGCTGAGCATCTGCGTAGAACGCACCGTGATCAGAAATCGTGTTCATGCGCATACCGAGGATCTTGCCGTCCTTGCGAAGCGCCATTTCACCCTTGAGGTAGACGTCGCGACCAAAGCCGGTGGAGATCAAGTTGCCGGTCTTATCTTCAATCCACTTCACAGGACGCTCGGTCAAGATTGAAGCCAAGATCGAAATAACGTAACCAGGGTAAATCGGCACCTTGTTTCCAAAGCCACCACCGAGGTCAGGCGAAACGATACGGATCATGTGTTCTGGAAGTTCAGCAACCATGGCCACAGCGGCGCGCACAATGTGTGGTGCCTGTGAGGTCATGTAAACAGTGAGCTTGCCCGTTGCACGGTTGAAGTCTGCGATTGAACCACAGGTTTCCATTGGCGATGGATGTGAACGTGGGTAGTGAAGTTCCATCTTTGAGATGACATCGGCTTCGGCAAATGCCTTGTCCGTTGCTTCACGATCGCCGATTTCCCAATCGAATACCTTGTTGCCTGGCTGATTTTCCTTGTCATCGCGGATAACAGTTGCATCAGAGGCCATGGCCTGAAGTGGGTTAACGATTACTGGCAAGGCTTCGTATTCAACAACGATTGCCTGGCAAGCATCCTTAGCGATGTATGGATCGTCAGCAATTACTGCAGCGACTTCCTGGCCCTGGAAACGCACCTTGTCAGTAGCAAGTACTGCCTGGGTGTCGTAGGACAAGGTCGGCATCCATGCAAGGTTGCGAGCTGCCATCATTTCGCCGGTGAGAACTAGGCGTACGCCTGGGATCTCGTAGGCCTTACTGACGTCAATCGACTTGATGCGTGCGTGTGCCATTGGGCTACGCAAGATCTCCATGTGCAACATGCCTTGCAACACGATGTCATCGACATAGTTGCCCTTGCCTCGGATGAAGCGGTTGTCTTCTACGCGGCGGCGGCTTGCGCCCATTCCGCCAATCTTGATTTCATCTAATGCCATTGTGCTTCTCCGACCTAGTTAGATTCTGCGCGCATTTTTTCAGCGGCCCAGAGAACGGATTTAACGATGTTCTGGTAACCGGTGCAACGGCATAGGTTTCCAGAGAGTGCCCAACGTACTTCGTCTTCGGTTGGGTTTGGATTCTTTTCAAGAAGCGCCTTCGAAGCCATCATCATGCCTGGGGTGCAGAAACCACACTGCAGACCATGCTCTTGCTTGAAGCCTTCTTGAATTGGGTGAAGTTCGCTTGATGTTGCCAAGCCTTCTACTGTCTCGATGCTGTGACCGTCAGCCTGAACTGCAAGCATTGTGCAGCTCTTGATTGGACGACCTTCGAACAAGATTGTGCAGGCGCCACAGTTTGATGTGTCGCAACCTGAGTGGGTGCCCGTGAGCTTGAGGCCCTGACGCAACATGTGTGCCAAGAGCAAACGTGGTTCGACGTCAATTGTGCGTGGTTCACCGTTCACAGTGACTGTGATGCGGCGGGTTGGCACGCCCTCGGCGGGTGCGGGAGCTACTTCGTCATAAAGGCTCGACATAATCAGGCTGCTTTCTGTGATGACTCGGCAAGACCGGTCAAAATGCGAATTACGAATGTCTTAACGATCTGACGCTTGTAGTCCGAGGTTCCACGATGGTCAGAGCGAGGTTCTGCTGCAGCAGCAACTGCTTCAGCAGCGGTCTTGATGTTTTCTTCGGTGAGCTTTTGGCCAACGAGTGATGCGACGGCATCGGTTGCATCAATCGTGCGACCGCCAACACCTGCAAGTGCTGAACCGGCGCGAGCAACAACGTCGCCCACCATGTCGAGAGAGACTGCAACAGATGCTGTTGCAAAGTCGCCGACTCGACGTTCAAGTTTGAGGTAACTACCAGTTGACTTGCCCTTGGGGGCAGGGATTACGGCTTCGATTGCAATCTCGTTGTAGGCAAGTGCATTTTGGAATGGCCCAACAACGAAATCCTTGACCTCAATTGTGCGCTTTCCGTTTGGACCCTGGGCAACAATGTGGCCGCCCAATGCAGTCATTGCAGCGGCCCAGTCACCTTGTGGATCTGCGTGGCATACCGAGCCCACGAAGGTTCCGCGTGTACGCACGATTGGATCGGCGACGAGGTGAGCAGCAGCAGCGAGAACTGGTGATGCAGTTGGAAGTACATCTGAATACTCAAGATCTTCGTGGCGGGTCAGCGCACCAATGCGAACTGTGCCATCAGCTTCGACATTGATGTAACGCAAACCATCGATGTTGTTGATGTCTACAAGCATTTCTGGTGCAGCAAAGCGCAGCTTCAGCATTGGGACCAGGCTCTGGCCACCTGCCAAGATCTTTGCTTCGCCACCGCTGGCGTCAAGAATCGCAATAGCCTCTTCGACTGTCTTTGGCGATTCATATCCAAAGCGTGATGGGTACATACTCGTTACCTTTCGCTAACTCTTCTTTTTAAGTTTGAGGTTGTCTTATTTGTTGTCTGGAACGGCGACTGGCATTGAGTCGGCATCAGGATCCGGACGAGGCGTCTGATCTGGCGGCCAAGGACCTTGAACAGGTTGGCTAGCTACTTTGAGGAAGTCTGTGAATTGTGGCCATGCCCAAACTGTTGGGCTTTTGCCGGTCTTCGGAGTGTTTTCGATCAATGCATATAAGCGTGGGTTTCCGCGTTCATTGCCTGTGGACTCGACAGCCATGCCAAAGATCCTCTCTTCGTTGTGAGGTATGGACTGAAAGTAGCACCGCTGTAGTTGCCTCGCAAGAGAAACCGCAAAGTATTCACAAGTATTTTCAAGATGCGCGATTGCGTAGTTAGCACTATAAGAGGGCAGCAGGAATACAGGTATATATTTGCGGAAGATTTCTGGAAAGTTGAATGTTTACAGAACTTTGAGGACTGCGATCATCTCGGCAAG
>CANFIL010000036.1 GCA_947447095.1 Actinomycetota bacterium
AGGCAAGAATGAGGCTCGCGTACGTCAGCTAACCAAGATGCTCGAAACGGCGGTTATCGGTACTCCTGAAATTACCGAAGGTATTGTTTCGCAAGGCATGGTTGTCACTGTATTTTTTCCGGACTTGGACGATCGCGAGACGTTCCTTCTCGGTTCGCGCGAAGAAGCAGCACATACGTCGATTGATGTGTACTCGCCAACAAGCCCACTCGGAGCAGCTGTACTCGGCCAAGAAGTTGGTGCAGAAATTTCTTACGAGACACCAAACGGTAAGGCGTTTCGCATCACAATCGTGAGTGCCGAACTTTACGTTCCGTAAATAACTTTAAAAAGGGACCTCCGGCATTATCGTCGAAGGTCCCTTTTATTGATTACGCTGCAGCGCTTCCACTACTACGGTTCTTGAAATAACGAACGGACAGCGGAGCAAAAATCGCGATGAACAGCACGGCATAAGTAAAGGACAGTATCGCAGCATGCTGCTCAGGAAATGCCGTTCCAATTTCTGGCACAGGATTACCAAAAAGCTGACGACATGACAAGGCAAGACACGACACCGGATTCCATAATGCAATCGGTTGCAACCAACCAGGCATTGTTGAAATTGGAGTGAAAATGTTTGACGCGAATGTCAATGGGAAAACCCAAGCCAATCCTGCGGTACCTGCTACTTCTGGGTTTGGCATGTGTAAACCAATCCACGCACCAACCCAAGTCATTGAATAAGCAAACATAGCTAGCAAGAAATAGGCAGTAACCGCGTCAACGAATCCATTGTGGATGCGCCAACCAACAGCAAGGCCAGTCAAAGACAGCATCGTAATGACTAGAAGGTTTTGCATTAAGGAGGCCAATGTGTGTCCCGCTAGAACCGCACCAGGTCGCATCGGCAGGGATCTAAAGCGATCCATGATTCCTTTTGTCGAATCTTCAGTAATCCCAATCGTGATACCCGCGATGGCAAACATCACCGTTTGTGCGAAAATACCAGGAATTAAGTACTCACGATAGCTCTGAGCACCATTTGGCCCCACGTTAATAGCGCCACCAAATACAAAGGCAAAGAGAAGCACAAACATGATGGGTTGAATCAGCGAGAAAAATAGCGACTCTGGAACACGCGTGATCTTCAATACGTGACGCTTCGTGATTGCCAAAGTATCCGACAGTAGCCAACCCGTTGTAGGTCGAGGTGATTGTGAAGTTGTCATGGCTTAGTTCCTTCCTCGACGTCCACGGCGCCCCGTTGAGACAGTGCTACTTTCAATAGGCTGCTCTGTTACGTGCCCGGTCAAACTTAAAAAAACATCATCAAGCGTCGGGCGACGAAGCGCAATATCAGCGATGCTGATCGAGGCCTCATCTAGAGCACGAACGGCAGAAACGATCGCTGTGGAACCACCTGTTACCGGAACCAAAATCTTGAGCGAGATTTGATCGGTCGTTATTGGACCTGAGGCAATTGATTGAAGCGCAGCAGCTACTCGATCGGCATCAGCGCTATTCACCACTGCAATCTCAACTCGATCGCCACCTACTTGATTCTTCAAGCTATCGGATGTTCCTTCGGCAATGACACTGCCGTGATCCAAAACTACAATTCGAGAAGCGAGTTGATCTGCCTCTTCAAGGTACTGAGTAGTGAGGAGAACGGTTGTTCCCTCGCTCACAAGGTTTTCGATAACCTCCCACATTCCTTGACGGCTACGCGGATCTAGCCCAGTCGTTGGTTCATCAAGAAACAAAACAGATGGGTTTCCGATCAGGCTTGCCGCCAAGTCGAGACGGCGGCGCATTCCACCGGAATAACCTTTGATCCCTCGATCGGCGGCATCGCTCAAATCGAAACGATTCAAAAGCTCTTCCGCGCGATTCGCGGCCTCCTTTTTGGACAAATGAAATAGACGTCCAAATAGTTCAAGGTTTTCGCGTCCAGTCAGATATTGATCGACCGCGGCGTACTGGCCGGTGAGTCCTATGAGTTGACGTACTGCATCAGGTTGTGACGCAACATCATGTCCACCGATTGTTGCGGTGCCTGAATCTGGTCGAAGAAGCGTAGACAAAATACGCACTGTTGTGGTCTTGCCTGATCCGTTTGGACCAAGTAAACCGACTACTTTGCCCTGCTCAACATCAAGATCAATTCCATTGAGGGCCTTTACCTCACCGAAATGCTTGACCAAGCCCCGAGCCTGAATTGCCAAAGTCATGATTCACATCGTTTTCTAGATTGGGTACCTCTCAAAAGTATCAGTGAATTTAGGCATTTTGGGCTTTGCCCGCTCGGCTATGAGTGAACGAGCCAAACGTGCCACTATTGACGAGTGAACAATGTGACTTTTGATGACATCACCAGTGCTGCAGATCTGCTCGACGGAATAATTCGCGAAACTCCGACTATGTCCGCAGGTTGGATTCAAAAGAACTACGGTGTCGAGGTTCGTCTCAAGTGCGAGAACCTACAACGTGCGGGTTCATTCAAAATTCGTGGTGCATACAATCGCATCGCACGTCTGCCCGAAGAACAGCGCAAGCGCGGTGTGGTCGCGGCAAGTGCAGGCAACCATGCCCAAGGTGTAGCACTTGCCGCACAGTTACTTGGCATACCCTCAACAGTGTTCATGCCTAATGGGGCTCCCATTCCAAAATTTGAAGCTACCCGTGGCTACGGCGCTGATGTTCATTTCCATGGAACGACAATCGACGAAGCGCTGGTTGCTGCTCAAGAATTTGCCGATAAGACTGGCGCAATTTTCATTCACCCGTTTGACCACGAAGACATCGTTGCGGGACAAGGAACAATGGGCCTGGAAATTCTCGCGCAAAATCCTGATGTGAAAACGGTTGTTGTGTGCACTGGCGGTGGTGGCCTACTCGCAGGTAGCGCACTTGCGATTAAGACATTACGCCCAGACATCAAAGTCATCGGCGTTCAGGCCGAAGAAGCAGCTGCTTATCCCCCATCGCTTGCTGCAGGGGCACCACAGAAACTTCCCAAGATGACCACTATGGCTGACGGTATTGCCGTGGGACGACCTGGCGACATTCCATTCGCGTTGATTCAACAACATGTTGACGAAATCATTACCGTCAGCGAAGACTCCCTGGCTCGTGCACTTCTGCTCACACTTGAACGCAGCAAGTTGATGGCTGAACCAGCAGGCATTGCGGCCGTTGCTGCAATCTTGGACAACCCAGCGCACTTTGACGGTCCGGTTGTTGCAAGTATTTCTGGCGGCAACATCGACCCACAACTTCTCTCGCGCGTTTTACGTACTGGATTAGCTGCTGCTGGTCGATTCTTCACGTTGCAGGTTCGCTTACCAGACGTCCCAGGTGCACTTGCCCAATTGCTACTCGCGATAAGTCAGACGGGATCAAACGTCGTTCAGGTGTCACATACGCGCATTGATCCACATCTTTCGGCTCGCGAAGTGGATGTCGACGTTGAACTCGAGACCCGCGGCTTTGAACATCGCCAAAAGATCTTGGATTACCTTGCCGAGCACAACCACAACGTTGTTGACAGTTTCTAATGATTCGTAAATTTCTTGACCGCTACTTCAAGGATCTCCCGAGTGAAGTAGCTGCCCTGACCGGAGTTTCTTTTTCGGTAGCTCTCGGGTTTGGCATTGTTGCTCCAGTCATTCCTGTGTTTGCGAAAACGTTTAACGTTTCTGCTCTCGAAGCTAGCGCAGTCATCAGCGTTTTTGCGTTGATGCGGTTTGCAAGCGCAACGCCATCTGGTTGGCTCGTCAATAAGTTTGGTGAACGAGCAGTGCTGTGGGTTGGACTAAGCATCGTCGCAGTTTCCAGCGCGCTTGCTGGTTTCTCGCAGAGCTACGAGCAGCTTCTAGTACTTCGCGGACTCGGTGGAACGGGTTCTTCAATGTTTACCGTTTCAGCGATGTCACTACTTCTGCGCAGTGTCGGTGCTGAGCACCGTGGACGTGCCTCGAGCACCTACCAGAGTGGATTTCTACTGGGAAGTCTCGCTGGACCGGCCGTAGGTGGACTCGTCGTGGCGTTCAGTATTCGAGCCCCATTCTTCGTCTATGCGTTGACATTAACGATGGCCGCATGCGTCGCCTATTTTGCATTACCTAAAGGTTTGGGACGAAACGATGCCGACTCTGACAACTCTGCTTCAGAGCCGCACATGCCATTACGTGCAGCTTTGAAGTTGCGTGAGTACTGGGCTGCACTGAGCTACAACTTAGGCACGGGAGTTACGACCTTTGGTTTACGCAATGCGCTTCTGCCGCTTTTCGTCATTGAGGTACTTCACAAATCTGCCCAAACGTCAAGCATTGGATTTCTATTCACAAGCGTGGCGCAAGCCTCGTGTCTCTTGATCGCAGGTCGCACCACAGACATTCGAGGACGTAAGCCAGCGATGTCAATCGGTGTTGCTTTATTGACCGTGGCGATGACCATGATCGTTTTCAGCGAGTCACTCACGTCCTACTTCACCTACATGGCGCTAGTTGGCGCAGGCATGGCATTTTTGAGCGCTGGTGCATCTGCAGTTATTGGCGACGTCGTTGCTGGTCGTAAAGGTGGACCAGTGGTTGCGCTTTACCAAATGACAAGCGACTTTGGCATGATCGTCGGGCCACTATTTGCCGGCTTCTTACTGGATTACACGGGAAGTTACCGTGCCCCATTCGGCATGAGTTTGATCATCACTGTTGTTGTTGCCATTGTTATCGCGACAATGCCCGAAACGAAATCACGCAAGTACGTGCATCAGGAACTTGCCAACGCTTCTTGAGCCGGTAAGTCAATGCCAGTGTGCGCATGACAGTCATACCCATTGGGATTCTTAATGAGGTACTGTTGATGATATTCCTCGGCGTACCAAAATGTTTTGCCGTCTGCGCTAGCTAATTCCGTAGTAATGGGATCAAAGCCACGAGCAAGAAGAACCTCGTTGTAAGACTCGCGTGTAGCACGCACCAAGACTTCTTGTTCTGGTGTCGTCCAATACACCGCACTGCGGTACTGGGTTCCCATGTCATTGCCTTGTCGATTGCCCTGAGTGGGATCGTGGTTCTCCCAGAAAACTTTGAGCATGTTGTAGACATCAGTTTGAGTTGGGTCGTAGGCAACCATCACAATTTCCGCGTGGCCCGTTGCACCAGTGCATACGAGTGGATATGTCGGATCTGGAGCGGTACCGCCCATGTAACCAACAGCGGTACAAACGATTCCGTCGACCGGCCAGAACTTCTTTTCGGCTCCCCAGAAACAGCCCATGCCTAGATAAATGACTTCAGTTCCAGGTGCCCATGGGCCACGGATGTCGTTCTTATAAACCAAGTGCTGTTCGCTCATAGGTCTAGATTGCCAAAACAATCGACAATTCGCACATCGGCTAGCGTAGGGCTTGTGAATGACGAGCTCAATGCGCAATTGCTGCGCACCGCGGAACGGCTACGGATCGTGTCGGTAGCCCAACTTGAGCGCGGTGATCGAATTCAGAATGCTCGAGATCTGATTACTTCGATGGCAACCTATGTTCGTCCCGAGGCTAACGTGCCAGCGCTGGCAATCAATGCACTTGGGGATCAACTTGCGGTCGTGGGCAAGGAATTTGCAGCAACTGCATCCCACGAAGACGCAGTTGCAATGATCGAAAAACTTCGTGAATTTCGCTTGAGTCTCTAGCGAGTACCCCTGGTGGGACTTGAACCCACACTGGCACGATTTTAAGTCGTGTGCCTCTAACCGATTGGGCTACAGGGGCTGTGCAGTTCTAATCCTGACATGCCCCTACGCCAAGGTGCGAGGCGAGGTATCACTGACCAGTAAGTGCTCGTGCAATCCCATCGAGAATGTCACGTTCCGAGACCACAACTTCGTTAATCCCGGTCAATGTCAAAATACGGTCTAGGACTAGGGCTCCACCACCGATAACATCCACACGACCTTCGTGCATCGGGCCTAGTGCAGCCCGCTGCGCACGCGGCATGACAAGAAGTTCCTGAGTAACTCGATGCACGTCGGTTGCCGAAATGCGGCTGCCATGAATCTTGCTCGAATCGTATTCGTCAAGGCCTAAAGCTAGGGCTGCGACAGTTGTTACAGACCCAGCCAAACCAATCAAGCTTGCGGCACGATTAAGTGGAACAGAGGCGGCGGCCAAACGTATTGCATCGTCAATGTCAGACGTTGCTGCAACGATTTGCTCCGCAGTCGGTGGATCAGAAACAAGATGTCGTTCTGTCATACGCACGCAACCAACATTCGTACTAATCGCGTTCTCTGGTGCAGTGGTTCCTAAAACAAATTCGGTTGAGCCACCACCGATATCTATGACAAGGTACGGCGCAGCTGGCGGATTGGAGTCGTTAACGAGATCGGCAGTTGCTCCGAGGAATGAGAGCCGAGCTTCTTCGTCGCCACTAATGACATCCGGTTCAATGCCTAATCGCGCCTTGATGCCTGAGACAAAAACATCGCGATTTGATACATCACGGCTTGCGCTAGTGGCGACAAATCGAACTACTTCTGGCTTGTTTTCGGCGATCAACTGAGCGTAAACATCAGCAGCGGCGAATGTGCGTTCCAGCGCACCCTGCGAAAACTCTCCGGTCTTATCGACGCCTTCACCGAGACGAACGATGATCATCGTGCGAACAACATCGACAAGTTGCCCGTTGTCAATGTCCGCAATGAGCAGACGAATTGAATTCGTTCCACAATCAATAGCAGCTACTCTCATGACTCCCCCACGCATGAACCACGCGACTGACAGCCAGCAATCATCGCGACAACTTCATCACCTAACGGATTCACGCCAGGGCCGGCAGCAAGGGCGTGTCCCGCCAAAACATGCAAACATTTCACGCGGTCAGGCATTCCGCCTGCACTAATTCCATCAATCTCTTCAACATGTCCAAGTGCTTCACGCGTTGCCAGGTAATGTTCGTGCGCTTTCAGGTAAGCCGCAGCTAACTCAGGGTCGGTTCCCAGGCGGTCTTGCATTTCTCGCATTACATAATTAGCTTCGAGCGTGCCGATCGCTGCCGTTGCTTTCGGACATGTCATGTAATAGACCGTTGGAAAAGGCGTGCCATCAGGAAGACGTGGTTGTGTCTTCACCACATCAGGTTTTCCGCATTCACATCGGTGGGCAACTTCTACAGCGCCGCGAATTGTACGACCTAACTGAGCCTCAATTGCCTCGCGGTCATCATCGGAAATCACAAACAAACTCTACTTAGTAGGCGTCGGCGCTGGCGACTTTACAACCAACGGATCGTTTTTAAGAAGTGGCTGGTCTGCAAGCTTTGTGCTGGTCCACAACTTGCTGTACCACGATGAGTCATTATTTGGAATAAGAGCACCTGGCACTGTGTTGATGGCAGTTGAGGTTTCTTTGTCGAGTACGACGAATCCAATTTCACCGGGAAACACATAATTCAATCGAGCGCGCACAATTGTTCGCAGGTACGCCGGATCTTGCAAACGTGCCTTACGGTTCGTCAGATCATCAATCGCTTGCTGCTGAGTCTGAAGTGACTGCTCGAGGGAGGCAATCTCGTGATTCTCACGAATCAAGGCGCGCATCGGCACAGCAAGTGTAAGAACAATTGCTACGACCACCAGCAAGAGTGCAAAGGCACGGCCGGTTGGCTTGAAGGAAGATGCCACGCCTACAGTTTGCCTTGTTTAGCCAGCAAAACGTGGGAACGCTGCACGTCCCGCGTATCGTGCCGCAGCACCCAAATCTTCTTCAATGCGAAGAAGTTGGTTGTACTTGGCAACACGATCTGTACGTGCAGGAGCGCCACTCTTGATCTGGCCACAGTTGAAAGCAACGGCCAAGTCAGCGATTGTGGTGTCTTCAGTTTCACCTGAACGGTGGCTCATCATGCTGCGGAAGCCCGCGCGGTGTGCCATTTCGACGGAGTCAGCAGTTTCAGTTAATGAACCGATCTGATTGACCTTTACGAGAAGTGCGTTCGCAGACTTAAGTTCAATGCCGCGTGCAATGCGCTCGGTGTTGGTGACAAAGTGATCATCACCAACAATTTGAGTGCGGCTACCTAGTTCACTCGTGATCGCTACCCACGAATTCCAATCATCTTCAGCTAGAGGATCTTCGATCGAGACGATTGGGAAATCTGAAACGAGAGTTCCGTAGAACTCGATCATTTGTTCGGTCGACTTGCTCTGGCCTTCAACATGGTAGGAACCGTCCTTGAAGAACTCTGTTGCTGCGACGTCCATTGCAAGTGCGATATCGCTTCCCAGCTTGAAACCAGCCTTGCCGATTGCCTCAGAGATAAGTTCGAGCGCAGCGCGGTTGCTTGGCAGGTTTGGCGCGAATCCACCTTCATCACCCAGACCTGTCGAGAGGCCATTGGACTTCAACACACCCTTGAGTGAGTGGTACACCTCTGCGCCCATGCGTAGCGCGTCTGCGAATGTATCGGCGCCAATTGGAGCAATCATGAATTCTTGGAAGTCAACATCGCTATCTGCGTGTGCGCCACCGTTGATGATGTTCATCATCGGTACCGGCAGGAGATGCGCGTTAGGTCCACCGATGTATCGGTACAAAGGAAGATTGGCCGATACCGCCGCAGCCTTAGCGACGGCAAGCGAGACGCCGAGAATTGCATTGGCGCCAAGACGTGCTTTATTGGGTGTGCCATCTAGGTCAATCATTGTTTGATCAACGAGACGCTGGTCTGTGGCATCGAGGCCAAGCACTTCGCCAAAGATTTCATCCTCAACCGCTGCAACAGCCTTCAGGACACCTTTACCGAGGTAACGTGCATCGCCATCGCGTAGCTCAACAGCTTCAAAGGCGCCAGTTGATGCACCAGATGGAACCGCGGCACGACCAACCGACTGATCATCAAGAATTACTTCAACTTCAACCGTTGGATTTCCACGGGAATCGAGAATTTCACGGGCATGGACGTCAGCAATAGCGGACACGGAGTACTCCACATTTCTTTAGAAGGGGGGATGTGCCTCGTTGCACGGATTGCTATCAGTCTAACGCATCGACACAGATACCTTGTGGGACTAAGGCTTCGTGCCTTCGTGGCTGCGAATAGCTGAGCGGAATCTGGTCATTTCGGCGCGCAAAACTGATTCCGAGTCAATGTCGCGTTCGCGAGCAAGTTCAACAACTGCAACAAGTAGTTGAGAAATTGTTTCCTCATCAACATCGCCAACTACCTCGCGAAGTCGCTCACGCATGTGGCCATCTGAAGCTTTCACTTCGAGTTTGCGCGCGCGATACATCAATTGAGTAGCGACTTGAAGCGAGGGCATTGCACTTGGGACACCATCGGTCACGGATTCGCGCGGCTTCTCTTCAGCCTTAATAGCCGCCCAGTTTGCTTCAAGTTGCTCATCTGATTCAAATTCGACATCGCCGAATACATGTGGGTGGCGACGAATCAACTTATCGACCACGCCTTGTGCGATTGCTTCAAGCGTGAACTCGTGTTCTGTCTCTTGAGCAATGCGCGCATGGAAAACAATTTGTAGCAATAAATCGCCGAGTTCTTCGCGCAAAGAACCAAGGTCACCTTGATCCATTGCCTCAAGAGTCTCGTATGTCTCTTCAAGCAGGTAACGCGCAAGTGATTCGTGCGTTTGCTGCGCATCCCATGGGCATCCACCCGGCGAACGCAGTTGATCCATCACTTGGACCAAGCGTTCTACGGCAGATGTCATTGCTGGGTTTGAGCCTTTTGCTGATCAACTGGATTGATCGTCGACAAGATGTTGTCGCTTCCAGTTGGAGCAAGGATGTCTGGGTTCCATTGTCCAAAGCGAGGATTTACATCGACGCCAATTTTTGCGCTGACTTCACCGAGGTACTTCAATAGTCCGTCGGTTTGTGCTTGCTGATCTCCACCTGGAGTCAAGAGTGCACTGATTCTTTGCTCGATCAGAACGGTTCGCATGAATTTATGAATCTCGGCTCGTGGGACACCATTGTTAGTGATGACCTGAGTAACGATGGAATCTTTACCGTATTGGGCATAGACACCTTCTTCAAACGCCGTCACTTCTTCGTCAGTGATCACAAGATTGAGGTCTTCGAGCGCAGCATCCAGAATGTCGTCGAGGATGACGCGATGAACTGCAAGTGTTGTGAGCATCTGAATGGATGGAACGCTTTGAACCTGGTCAACCGGTAAAGCCAGAATGTCCGATCGGACTTCCATAACTTGATCGTCAATGGCCTTCTTCGTGATGGTGCGGTCACCGACAGTTGCGGCAACGCCAACGTGTGACGAACCGCTTCCGCATGCGGTCAACATGAGTGCAACTGATGCAAGACCAACGATGGAACGAATTTTCACGTTCTTAACCTCTTAACTAGCAACCATGACGGTATTGATAAGTTCAGCGACCCAGCCGATGATGTTGAGCTCGGTCGATTGTTCGACTCCAAGCATCGCAGTCTTTGGTCGGGGCACAACAATCGTACGTGTCGCAGGCAGAATCTTGGTACCTGGGTAGACCCGAGAAAGCCGCAATTGACGAGATTCTTGCAATTCGACAGGGAAAATCCGAACGGTATTCCCCGTTGCAATGACTTCCTCGACACCTACGGAATGCAGCAGAACACGCAGTTTTGCTACCTCAACTAGCTCGTGTACCGGAGGCGGGATCTTGCCGTAGCGATCGGTAAGTTCAGCAACGACCTCGGCTACGGCTTCATCACTACGCGCATCGGCAAGTCGCCGATACATTTCAAGGCGCAAACGTTCTTCGGGAACAAATTGATGCGGGATGTGAGCATCAACTGGAAGTTCGACTTTAACGTTGAAGTCATCTTGGTGTTCTTTACCTTCGCGCACCTCAGAGATAGCCTCACCAACTAGTCGGATGTAGAGATCAAATCCAACTTCTGCGATGTGACCACTCTGTTCGCCACCCAAAAGATTTCCTGCACCACGTATTTCCAAGTCCTTCATTGCAACTGCGATACCAGAGCCTAAATCTGTGTGAGCAGCGATAGTTGCAAGACGGTCGTGTGCATGTTCGCTCAAAGGTCGATCTGGCGAATACAAGAAATACGCATATCCACGTTCGCGGCTTCGACCGACGCGACCACGAAGTTGATGCAGTTGTGACAATCCATAGTTTTCAGCGCGGTCGACAATCAGCGTGTTGGCATTTGGAATGTCCAAACCACTTTCGATGATTGTTGTTGAGACCAGAACATCAAATTTCTTTTCCCAAAAATCAACGATGACTTGTTCGAGTTGATGTTCGTTCATTTGGCCATGGGCAACTGCAATGCGTGCTTCGGGAACGAGTTCGGCAAGTTTTGCTGCAACTCTATTGATGCTTTCCACTCTGTTGTGCACGAAATAAACCTGGCCATCGCGAAGAAGCTCTCGGTGGATTGCGGCAGTAATAAATTTTTCTTCGTATGGACCAACTGAAGTAAGAACGGGGTGACGCTCTTCAGGCGGCGTTTGAATAGTGGACATTTCGCGAAGTCCAGTAACCGCCATCTCGAGCGTGCGTGGGATGGGGGTTGCAGACATAGTCAACATGTCCACGTTGGTGCGCAGTGCCTTCAGATGTTCCTTGTGCTCGACACCGAATCGCTGTTCCTCATCAACAATGACTAGGCCAAGGTCCTTAAATCGAACATCAGCATTAAAGAGTCGATGGGTTCCAATCACAATATCGACAGAACCATCCGCCATGCCCTCCATTGCGGCCTTGACTTCCGATGCTGTTTGAAAGCGCGATAGCGCCGCCAACTTAATGGGGAACTGTGCGTAACGGCGGGTAAACGTCTGCATGTGCTGTTGCACCAACAACGTGGTTGGAACGAGGACAACAACCTGCTTGCCATCTTGGACTGCTTTGAAAGCCGCGCGGACCGCGATCTCAGTTTTGCCATAACCAACATCGCCGCAAATAAGTCGATCCATTGGGATGCTACGTTCCATATCCGCTTTTACATCATTGATCGTGGCCAACTGGTCCGGAGTTTCTATGTGTTCAAAGGCATCTTCAAGCTCGCGTTGCCACGGAGTATCAGGTCCAAATGCGTGACCCTTACTTGCTTGTCGGGCGGCATACAGGCGAATGAGTTCACCGGCGATTTGTCTTACGGCTTTGCGTGCCTTGGACTTGGTGGCCGCCCAGTCACTTCCACCGAGACGATTGAGGCTCGGTGCCTCGCCACCCACATATCGTGTGACATGGTCAAGCTGGTCAGTTGGGACATACAAC
>CANFIL010000037.1 GCA_947447095.1 Actinomycetota bacterium
ATGATGGCAGTTGCCGCAGGAACTGCATTCTTACACACGTACCACTGGTACGACTTGGCTGGGAGTGGTACTCCAGTCCATGTGCCTCCAGCAGTACTCACAGAATTCACCTTTTTTACATTCACCTTGGCTACGCCAGTCACTGTCGGCGCTGTCGTTGCTACCGCTTGGGTCAACGCTGGACCAAGACACGAGTTCGCTAAATGGGTTGAACCATATCCTCCATCGCCACATCGAGCATTTCGCCAATCGACATTTTGGTCACTCACATTGGCAAGCGTTGCAAACAAGAAATCTGCGGTGTCGATATTGGATCGACTGAGATTCGCGCCCGTCAGATTTGCATGAGAAAGCGTCGCATCCTGCAAATCTGAGGCTGTCAAAACTGCATTCGTAAGATTCGCCGAGGTGAGATCAGCCCCCTGCAAACTTGCATAACGAAGACTGGCTCCAGTGAGATTAACGTTCGATAAATCCGAGCTACCAAAATCTGAGTGATCCAGATTCGCTCCCGGACCAACTAAGTAACCATCCACAATTGACCAGCCCTCAGGTAATGTAGCCGGCACACCGCGAAGTCCACCCGACTTCACTCCAGAAAGATTCGCATTGAGTAAACGTGTGCCCGCAACATTTGCACCTTGCAAATTGGCAGTTGATAGATCGGTAGTTCCAAAATCTACGTTTGAAAGATCCGCGCGAGGACCGATGAGATAGCCACTGCGAAGAATCCAACCTTTAGGAAGAGCCGTTGGAACGCCAGTAATAGACGACGACCTTACATTAATAAGAGACACACTGCCCATGTTCGTGCCCGACAGGTTCGCTCCAGTGAAGTCGGTTTCGTCCATGGTTAGGGTGCCCATGTTTTGCATTGACAAATCCAGGCCACCTGCCACAACTACTCCCTCTAATGGTTCAAGGCAAGAATCGTTCAGGTGAATTGCACCAAGTGTCCCATCCGTACAAATGGCATCTTTCCAGTCGATGTATGACCCCGCAATGCTCGAGAGGTCAACGTCCGTGAAGTTCGCACCTGTTACTAACGCATGACCCAACAAGCTTCCATTCATTGTTGCCGCGGCAAAGTTGGTGGCTTCTAGATTCGCAAAATTAAGGTCAGCGCTTGTGAGCGCAGCGGAGTGCAGGTTTGAACCTGCTAAATTCGCAAATCTCAAAGACGCACCAGACAAATCCACATCTGGGAGCTCTTTAAATGACAGGTTGGCGTAATTTAAGTTGGCCCCTGGACCAACTAAATAGCCATCGACCAACGTCCATCCGGTGGGTAGGCCCGATGGAATACCTCGAATGCCGCCAGAACGCACGCCAGTCAATGTCGTTCCTGAAAGATCCGCACCAGCCACATTTGTATTTTGCAGATTGGCGTTTGTGAGGTCCGCATTTGCCAAGGCAGCCCCAGCTAAATTCGCTCCATTCCCAATCAGGTAGCCGGCAACAAGACTCCATCCGCTTGGAAGAGACGTAGGAGTACCGGAAATAGAGCCAGACTTTACCCCGCTGAAAGTTACGTCTGATAAGTCTGCATTACCAATGGAAGCACCTGAAAGATTTACTCCATCAAAATCAGCCGAACCAAAATCTATTCCAGACAAATCTACTTGCGGCCCAACTAAATACCCAGACGAGAGCGTCCAGCCATTTGGCAATCCTGCAGGGATGCCTGTAATTCCTCCGCTATGTACACCTCGAAGCACAGCCCCTGCAAGATTCACGTCTGCAAGATCCGTGTTCGCGAGAGTTGCATATGATAAATCCGCGCCACCTAAGTTGGTGCGATACAGAGATGTGCCATAGAAATTTGCGCCCTGCAAAACTGCGCCAGTAAAACTCGCTTGCTGCAATCGTGCACCCGAGAAATTGGCGCCAAAAGCAACAGCCGAACTAAAATTTGCGCCATAAAGGAGGGCGTTCGTGAAATTTGAATACCACAATCTTGCCGAAGTGAAATTAGAGTTGTCAAGAACGGCATTCGAGAAATTCGAGTCTGTTAGTGATGAACCAATGAATAGTGAATCAGGCGCGTAACTATATGAATAGTCGTTGAAGTCGCCCATACAACCTGAATAGTCAGTGTTTGGATTAAGATTGAAGCATGGTTGGCCGAAAGCATAACTTGGTCCAGCGGTGACGGTAGAACCCAGAATCACAGTTATTGACACAGCAATCGCTTGAGCTGTTCGGCGAATGATCGTTCTTTGCATGAAGCACCTTCTCTAGAGAAATCCCCCAATTTCATTAGTTATGCCAAGGCTATGGGGAAAAACCCCAAATTCGTTTCGACTCGCTACGAGACATTCGAGTATCTGAAGATTGCCGATTAATTGCAACATTTGTGAACAAGTAAACTGCAGTAATGGCTCGGCTCAACAAGATCATCCTCTATTACGGATTCACGCCCATTGAGGATCCCCATGCTGTGCGCCTGTGGCAACGCACCCTGTGCGAAAAGTTGAACCTTAAGGGTCGCATTCTGATCTCCGAACATGGCATCAATGGCACCCTTGGTGGCGACATGGAAGATCTCAAAGCTTACGTTCGAGCCACTAAGGAATATCAAGGATTCAAGCGCATCGACTGGAAATGGTCAGATGGCACAGGCAATGACTTCCCGCGACTCAAAGTCAAAGTACGTGACGAAATCGTTTCGTTCGGCGCTACGGACGAGATCAAAGTTGATCGTCACGGAGTTATCGGCGGCGGCGAGCCCTTGACTCCAGAACAAGTCAACGAACTTGTCGCTACTCATGGCGATGATGTTGTGTTTTTTGATGGCCGAAATGCTTTCGAAGCCAAAATTGGAAAGTTCCGAAACGCGATCGTCCCAGATGTGCGCACCACACACGATTTCATTGCTGAACTCGAAAGCGGCAAATACGACGACATCAAGGATAAGAAGATCATCTCGTACTGCACCGGCGGTATCCGTTGTGAAGTTCTTTCCGTCTTGATGAAGAATCGTGGCTTTAACGATGTTTATCAAATCCAAGGCGGCATCGTGCGTTACGGAGAAAAGTTTGGCGACGACGGCCTATGGGACGGCTCGCTCTACGTTTTTGATGACCGCATGGTGACCGATTTTTCGGATCACACCAAAGTCATTGGCACATGTGAAAAATGTGAATCGCCAACGAATCAGTTTTACAACTGCGCAAATCTAGAGTGTCGCGAACTCACGTTGCTGTGCGACGAATGCGCTGCAAAATACAGCAGCGAAGCATGCACGCACGAACTCGGCAAATAACGAACTAGCCTCCAGCTGGTGGCCAGAAACCCTTGATCGAAGCCACGATCATTTCCACTGCAATAGCCGCACTCAATAGACCCGCAACACGCGCAAGCAAGGTGACACCAGATTCACGAATAACCCGAACAATTTGTGTCGAAAACATCAACGTCAAGCCAATGACAACGTGGACCAAAATGATTGCAACTGCAAGTGACGCCTTGTGCAATGGAGTCGAAGCTGACTGCGCGAAAAGCATTGTGGCAACGATCGCTCCAGGGCCTGCAAGAAGAGGAGTACCAAGTGGAACCATGGCGATATTTGTACTCTGCTCCCCTGATTCTTCTTGACCTTTACCTGTCAGAAGTTCCAACGCAATGAGCAAGAGCAACAAGCCACCAGCACCCTGAAGTGCCGCAAACGACACATGAAGCGCGCCGAGAATCGCTTGTCCTGCAATGGCAAAGGTGACAATCAGAATGAGCGATACACCGGCAGCTTGCCACGCCAGACGAACTCGATGTTTTGGAGTTTTATCCGCAACAAGCGCAAGGAAAATAGGTGCAACGCCCGGCGGATCCAAGACCACAAGCAAAGTAATGAATGCCTGGATTCCGAAGGTCAATGCCGTAAGTTGCGCGTAATTGTTCACGCCCCAACTCTAGAGGAAACCGCGAGAAGGTTAGGCCAAGCCTTCCATCTGCTTCAACTGCTCGATTCGCCAAGATAGCGGCGGATGTGTCGCAAACAATTGCGATGTCTTTTGAGCATCCAACGGGGATTCGATCCAAATGTGTGCAACAGCATTCGATTTCTGATGCACCACAGTGCTGTCCTGAGCCAACACTTCAAGGGCACGGCGCAAGCCTGTTGGATTTCTCGTAAATTCAACTGCTGTCGCATCCGCTAATGCTTCACGGTTACGTGACACTGCAGATTTCAACAAGATTGCTGCGATTGGCGCAAGGATTAAGGCAACAATTCCAGCAATCAGCGCAATGGGATTACCACCATTGTTGTTGTCGTCACGCCTCCCGCCTGTGAAAAACGTAAAACGCAGGACGAAGTCACTGAGGATGGCGATGGCACCGGCAGTTGTCGCGGCCACTGCGGCTACCAACGTGTCTCGGTTTGCAACATGTGCTAATTCGTGGGCCGCAACACCTTGCAATTCTTCGCGGTCCATCTTTTCTAAAATGCCCGTCGTGAAAGCGATCACGGCATGCTCTGGATTACGCCCAGTTGCAAACGCATTAGGAGCGCTATCTTCAACAATTGCCACCTTAGGCATTGGCAAACCAGCAGCCATGGTGAGCTCCTGAACCAAGTTGAAAAGTTGCGGCGCAGAGTCATGGTCAATTTCGCGTGCGCCAGTCATTGTGAGAACGATTTTGTCCGAAGCAAAATACGAACCCCACACAGATGCGATTGCGATACCAACTGCGATTGGCACAATTCCCACACTGGTTTGACCTGTTGCGAGCGCGGTGCCATAGACGGCTGCCGCAACAACAAGGCCCATCGCTGCTAGGAGCAGATATGTCTTGCGTTGATTACTCGCTTGGGACGCACGAAAATCTAACGTAGCCATGCTTTAGTTGAAATCAACCTTTGGTACGTCGCGCTTAGTCGGATCGTCCACTTCGTAGAACTCACGAGGTGCGACATTAGCCATGCCGGCAAAAAACTTACCTGGGATTGCTGCGATCGTTTCGTTCAATGAACGTACGTTGTCGTTGTAGTACTGACGTGCGAAACCAATCTTGTTTTCGGTTGACGAAAGTTCCTCTTGTAGCGAGATGAAATTTGCTGATGCCTTGAGATCTGGATAGGCCTCACTTACGGCCAAGAGCCCGCGTAGCGCCTGGGTCATCAGTCCGTCGGCTGCAGCAACATCGTGAACCGAGCTTGCGCTGGTTGCGGCAGCTCGAGCAGCTACTACCTTTTCAAATGTTGCGGATTCATGCGCTGCGTAGCCCTTAACAGTTTCGACAAGGTTAGGAATCAAGTCACCACGACGCTGGAGCTGCACCTCAATTTGTGCAAATGCTTCACTGACGCGGACATTGAGGCGCACCAAACGGTTGTACTGCGAGACCACAAAAAGAACGAGAACGGCGATAATGCCAACAATTACTAAGGTGTTCATGTTTTTCAGCGTACCCCGTTAATCCAGAGTCAAAACCAAACTTGCTCGATGTTCTTCGTCGTGGCGCAGCGCCTCAATGAGCAGTGCCGGGACATCAATTTGGCCAAATGTGTCGTGAACACCTTGAGCAGCCCATTGGTTTGGCTCTAAGCCCCTTAAATAGGTCACTAATCGAGTACGTCCAGCCATCAACTCAGCGCTCGCCTGCTCCAATGACATGTCCTTGAACGTGTCGTACGTAGCTGTCGGATCTGGCTCCCACCATGTGAACTGTGGGGCTGATTGACCTGAATCATGAGCCTCAAGCATGTGAGTGACTCTCGGGAGCCAGACTTGCTCATCAACTTGTGAAACATGGCCCAGCACAACAGCCGGAGGCCACTCGCCTTCGATCTTTGGTGCATTCTGTGCTGACTGAACCATACGATCGGCCGACATAATCAGTTCGACCAACAAGACTGCTGGAGAAATTGCCATGTAGCAACTATGCCGTATTAGGGGCGAGTCCGCGAAGTTGGCAGAACGGTCTTTGCGCAAGCTGGCTTGGTCAAAATTCGCACAATGGTGTCCTTTTCGGCCTTTGTCACCCACAAGCCATATTTATGTTTGACTGCCACCTGGCGAGCCACATACTTGCACCAATACGACCGGGCAGGTGGCAACCATGAAGCCGCATCTGAATCACTTTTTTGTCGGTTCAGATGCGCTGTCGTCACAACGAGATTGAGTGGATCGTTTGCGATTTGTTCTCGCTTGGATTTCGTCCAATACTGGGCACCTTTTTGCCACGCATCGGATAGCGGCACAGCATGATCAACATCGAAACTAGAAACACATCCAGAACCTACGCGACAGGTCACATGAAATGACTCACCACTGTATGGATCTGTGAAATCTCCACCAGAAACCTTGCAGCCATCCGTTGTGGTCACATGACTGAAGTCGCGGGCCAAGACATCATTGCGGGAACTACATCCGTTGTGATCCACATCTTTCCACGCAGTTCCGAATTCCGAACGCGAATAGCCAGTTTTCGGCGCTCGCCCCTTGACGGTCAGCATCTTTGCAACGGCTAAGGCGTTTGAATCTTTGGTCGCAGCCATTTGGTCAATGTGAGCGCTTAATGACCTTTCAAGATCGGATGTAGTTGCTTGAGATGTTGCTACCCCAACAACGGGAACTATTGCGCACATCAGTGCAACCGCAATGGCGCTACGAGGTTTCATTTACTTGACCTACTCATTCATCTCTTTACCAAATGTTGCATTTAGGCATCATTGTCTTAATGTCATTATTGTGGGTCCTGCAGACATTTCTGGGCTACCAACGAATTGGGTCGTTTCCAGCATCGATCAGAAGTTGGTTGACACGGGAAAACGGACGCGAACCCAGAAAACCTCGATGCGCACTCAGTGGGCTGGGATGAACGCCAACAACAACCCGTCCTTCAGCGAAATAATCTGCAAGCGCCTGTGCCTGCTTTCCCCACAACACTCCAACGACATTTGGCTGGATACCTACGGCTGCTTTGACGATGTGATCTGTGACCTGCGCCCAACCCAGATCCTTATGTGAATCGCTGTTTCCCGCCTCAACTGTAAACGTTCGATTCAAGAGCATCACGCCTTGACGCAACCACGGCTCTAAGTCGCCATCAGTAACGTCACAATTTCCCATGTCCGAGTTAATTTCGGAAATGATATTGCGCAATGATCCCGGAAGAGGATGCGTGCCGGATGGAACGGAAAAGCTCAAACCGCAAGCATGTGCCGCATTGGGATATGGATCTTGTCCGACCACAATGACTTTGACATCGTGTGGCGCGATGTGAAGAGCCCGAAAGATGTTTTCTCGCGCGGGAAGCACATCGGATCGTGAATCCAGGACAGTGGAAATGTCATTGATTTGAGCACGAACGCCCTCAAGCTCGACTTGCCACGGGCGCGGAACAAGGTCCCACAGTTCGTGCTGATTCATGCGCCGACTTCCCGACTGCACCTTAAACCAGGCGTGGAGCCCAATCCCCTGCCTGCTCAACTAGTCCACGCAATGTTGCGTAATCTTCGTCGGTCGCAGGCAACAATGGTCCACGCACTGCAGCTGCATCAAAGCCAAGAATGTTCATCAATGCTTTGGTCTTTGCGATGTAACGACCAGATTCGATGAATTCGAGAATTGGCAAAACGGCCGCATGTGCTTCGGCCCGTGTGGCAGCATCCATGATTCCGGCGTGAGCCTTAGGCAGCGCGTTAGCCATGCCACCGATCCAACAGGTAACTCCTGCGTCCATAAAAGTATTGCTATCAGCATCGGCGCCACAGATCAACTGCAACTTGTCGCCATAGCGTCCACCAAGTTCAGGGATACGTGTGAGATCTCCCGAAGCTTCCTTGATGCCTTGGATAAGTTCGTCATCGACAAGTTCATCAAGTGCTTCAACACCAAATGGGACACCAGTACGCGCTGGGTAGTCATAAAGCACCGTAGCCATTCCAACTGAGTTCACAACTTTCTTCACATGAACTGCAAGTTCGTGTGGCGTTGGAAGTACATAAGCAGGCGCAGCAAGCATGAGGCCATCGCATTCGAGGCGCTTTGCCAGGCCAGCCTGATCAATTGCTTCATGAGTCGACAAGCCACCAACGCCGGCAAGGACTGGCACGCGGCCAGCGGTCTGCTTCACAACAGTTGAGATGACATGGTGACGCTCATCAAAAGTCAGTGCATACGCTTCGCCGGTTGTTCCCGCGGCAACGATGCCATCAACGCCATTACCGATCATGACCTCGACAAATTCAGACAATGCCTTCTTGTCGACATGTCCGGACTCATCAAACGGGGTGATGACTGGAACATAGACACCTGAAAAGCTCACGATTTCGACTCCTGAATAGTTGTGGGACTAGCCTTGCTTCGTGCAGACACCAATCTACCCGCCAATTCGCACTTTCCATGCTCGGCATGGGCGTTTGAGTGCGAGCCGTCTGCATGTGCTCGAGAACGTTGTGCCACCCCTAGACATTGCCCATTTGGGCACACCTGTGAAACTGCGTGAAATATTTCCGAACCGCAAGATCATCGTGGACTTTGGTGCTGGGATGGGTCACCACACAGAGGACCTTGCATCCCAGGGCTTTGGCGTCCTAGCAATTGATGTCCACACTCCCGGTATTTGTCGTATCGCGGAATTTGTTACCGAGAAGAATCTCGACAATGTGCGCGTTCATCTTGGGGATGGCATCCCGATTCTGGAATCGGTTCTAGAAGCAGGCTGCGTGGATGAATTACACGTGATGTTTCCCGACCCTTGGCCTAAAGCACGGCACAACAAACGCCGAGTAATACAGCACTCGCTCTTTGAGTTGGCCGACCGTATTTTGACTTCGGATGGAACCATCACCATGGTGACGGATGATGATGATTACGCCGAGCACATCGCCGCGGTGCTGGCTGAGTCGCCGTTATTCGAATTGGCATCCAGCGAAGCCAGCATCCCTGCCACGCGCTACAAGAGGCGTGCAGATCACATGAAAAATTCCATTCACGGATTTATTGCTCAGCGGAAATAACTTCTCTCACTGTCGATTTGAGTTGTGGCCATACTTGCGCCAGACCAGGATGTAAATCCAGCTCATGAATTTCGTCAATAGCTACCCAACGCGCTTCTACGGATTCTTCGTTAGGAGTAAGTTCATGCACTGAACTCAGCAATCCAATGACGGTGTGATAACTCCACGTGCCGTGGTCAGTGAGCAATACATCGTGCACAACATCAACAACTTCGTGACTGACGTTGAGTTCTTCCTCTAGTTCGCGGATTGCTGCTTCAATAGCCGTTTCGTGAGAATCGCGAGCACCACCAGGAATACCCCAGGTTTGTCCCCCATGGGTCCATTCAGCGCGCAATTGCATCAAGGCAGTGTCGTGCTGGGTGTCAACGAGAAGGATTCCAGCCGCGCCATTGAGCCCCCAGTGTTTGGAGCCGCACGAACATTCAACCCAGCCATCGCCGTCTCGTGTTGCCACGACTATGGCAACTGACCAACATGTGCCAAAGCCAGACGCACAAGAAGATCTTGCCCGCCTGTCATTTCAGCACGAACGTTTTCACTGACTGCCTCGTGCGGAGTGACCCACACCAAATCCAACGCATCTTGACTCGGCTGACATTCGCCCTTGATGGGAACAACGTAAACCAGCGAGACCGCATGTTGACGAGGATCATGGAATCCAGACACTTGTGGATCAGGAAAGTATTCAGCAATGGTAAACGGCGACGGATTACTTGGAATCTGAGGAAATGCCATTGGCCCGAGATCTTTTTCAATGTGACGCATGATTGCATCCCGAATTCGCTCACCATAGAGAACACGACCAGAGATGACAGCGCGACTTATGGAACCGTCAGGACGCCCACGCAGCAACAAACCAATGAGTGTTACGCGACCATGATCATCGACACGTACTGGAACAGCGTCAATGTAGACCATGGGCAAACGTTCGCGAGCCTGTTCGAGTTCGTCAGAATTCAGCCAGGACGGAATGTGTTCCGTAATGTCAGTCACATGCACCTCGCCAATTGAGTGAATTCATCTCATGCTAGCGCGCGACGGCCGCGACTTGGCTTAAATCCGTGCGCATACCAGCGGTCGTCGGCACGTTCGACAGTTAGTCGAACGCCGAAAGCCTCGGACATTGGTTCACTCGAAATAACATCAAGCACTGGACCATTGCTGGAAACTGCGCCGTTAGAGAGCAATAAGGCATTCGTAAAATTGGAAGGAATTTCTTCTACGTGATGCGTCACCAAAATCAAACTTGGACTCATCGGATCTTCTGCCAACAAACCAAGTCGTCCTACGAGATCTTCACGGCCAGCAACATCCAGCCCAGCAGCAGGTTCATCCAAGATCAGCAGCTCGGGATCAGCCATTAGCGCGCGCGCAATTTGCACTCTTTTACGTTCGCCTTCAGACAGAGTTCCAACGCGGCGATCAACCAACTTATGCAAGCCCCAATTGTCCACCATGTCCGAGGCACGATCTCGGTCAACTGCTTCATACACTTCACGCCAGCGTCCGTTAACTCCATGTGCCGCAGTGAGGACTGCATCAAAAACAGTTTCTTCTGGGGGTAGCAGCGCGGCGATTGCGGCACTGCTGATGCCAATACGAGTTCGAAGCTCGCGAACGTTTGTTTTTCCTAGGGTCTCGCCGAGAACTTCAGCAACTCCGGATGTTGGGTGCATATAGCCTGAACAAATTTGCATCAGGGTCGTCTTACCTGCGCCATTGGGACCCATGATGACCCAGCGCTCGCCTTCATTGACCGACCACGTGACATGCGAAAGTATCTGCTTGTCACCCCGCACGACGGTGACATCGTTGAAAGCCAGAACACTAGTCACAGCAGTAATCTATCTTGCAGACCTTAAGGAGCGACGTTGCAGACACCTATTCCCACATCAGCGTTGCTGGCGTTCTGGCTAAACGCATGGAATCGCGGAATTATCACTGATTCGGATGCCGCTAATGCATTGGAAGCCACCACCAATTCAGGCCTGGCACTTCCACTCGAAATGACGTACGCCATTGCCCTGACTGACAGTGTCATTTTGAGTCGAGAGCTAGTACTCACTGCGAGTCACACATTTCAATGGCACTACGTCTCACGAGAAAACACCGTTGCACTCCCCGATCCTGCCTTCGCTCGACAAGCATTTCTCGATGCATTGGAGCAAAGCACTGGTGCATTAACCGAGTTGGATCTCATTGGTTCCCGCGATGAGGTAGATCAGGCATTGGATGACCTTGATCATCTACATCTTCCGTATATCAGCGAACGGGATTTCACAACGTTTCACAATGCCTTGCGCACACGAGTGGCTGCACACTTCGCCCGTACACATTCATTATCCGCAGCCAGTCCAAGCCAGGACCAAAAGCGCATTCAGATTTTGACCAAACTCGAAGTCACATGCGTTGACCTCATGTGTGCAATTGCATCAACGGCATAGGCTTAACACATGCAGGTTTTAGTTCTCACCGTTAGCGGCGATGATCAACCTGGTGTCACAGCTGGACTGACCAAAGTTCTCAGCCCTTTCGGGGTGACAATTAAACAACTTGAACAAATTGTTCTGCAGGGCCATTTAGTGCTTGGACTGGTTGTCGCCGGTTCCGAAAAATTACTTCGAATGTGTGAAACTGCTGCAATTGAATACGCGCGCAGTCGAAACATGACAGCAACTAGCCGCTACGTAACTGATTCAGAACTTGAACAGTGGCGCGAGCGACTCGTTGTTACTGTGCTTGGCAGCCCGCTCGTGCCCGACTCCATTGCGGCTATAACGTCAGAGATTGCCCGCCAAGGCGGAAACATTGATCGCATTCGACAAGTTGCAATGTATCCCGTGACTGCAATCGAATTTGAAGTTGGTGGCATCGAGAAATCTGAACTTCGAGACAAGCTCACAGCGATTGCACGCGCAAACTCAATCGACATTGCCGTACAAGAAGCTAACCTCGATCGACGCGGAGTGCACCTCGTTGTGATGGATGTGGATTCAACATTCATCCAAGAAGAAGTCATTGAACTTCTTGCAGCTCATGCTGGAGTTGAAGTTGACGTTGCCGAAATCACGCAACGCGCCATGAACGGCGAATTGGACTTCGAGCAGTCACTTCGCGCTCGAGTTGCAATGCTCGCTGGATTGCCTTCATCCGTTCTTGATAATGTGCAGTCGGAAATTACATTGACACCTG
>CANFIL010000038.1 GCA_947447095.1 Actinomycetota bacterium
ATCGCCAATAGCCCCGAGTTAACGAGCAACTGCGAACTTCGAGCCGTGGACAATGCAATCGGCTCTTTCCAGCTGCGACGAAGAAGTTGTCGAACTCCGATTACCCCGAGCAATGCCAACGCGACCGAAACCAATCCAGGTTCGCGTTGCAACACGATGATGAATGCAATGACTAAAGCGAAAAGCACACCGATTGGTTTCGCGCCGAAGTTCAACGAAATACCCGTTGTCGCAATCGACATCACTATGAAGAGGGCAATCTCAATTGTCGAGACATCAGTCAACGCAAGAGCAACGAGGCTCAATAGAAGCGGCACTGCGTGCACTACAAGTGAACTGACCCACGGCATAGTGCGTGGCCGGGCCCCACGAATCTGTTCAACTACACGCATTGCTTCGGAATGTGAACGTCGAGCATTTTCAGCCAACGCCGCGATAGCGATCAGTAATAAAATCCCCACGACCATTTCAAGACGCAGCAAACGATTAATCGCCGATTGAGATTGATCGATTGCTGCCTGCACAAACACGTCAGGGAAATGAAGCACCAATCGCCCAGACAGTAACAACATTTCATTTGCTTGAGCGCGCATGTCGACGAGAGTCTGCTCACTACCGTTTGCAACAAATGCGGACGGTCGCGCATGTGTTGCCCACACCACAGTGCGCGGCATGTCTTTGATAACTGATTGCGTCATTAATCCTTGAACGTCTGTAGTGACCAGCACAGGAATCCCGCTGAGCAACGTCAGATCCTTGACCGCAGTCGTATCAATTGTGAGCGCGCCTGTATTCACGAATCCCGACGGCATTGCCACCGCATCGCCAGAAAGTAACGCCACTTGGCACGATGCTGCGGTACATGAACCAGGGATTTCACCAGAGGTCATCTTCACATGCGAAGGATCAATGCCAACAATGTGGAATGTTTGTCCGATCGAATTCACCATCGGGCGATACGTCACGAACTGCACGAACGGTTCAACATCCAGACGTGACTCAACTTTGGTGACTTCTTGCGCAATGCGCTCTTGCGGCACGATGGAGAAATCTCCGTCGTAGGTGATGCTGATTCCTGATTCTGCGAAGCTTGAATCTTGGAGCGCCTGAGCAACAGTGGCTTCTTGAATAGCCGAGCTCGTTGAGGTCACGGCTACTGCCAGAGCAACAAAACTGGATGCAAGGACAGTGACGAGAACTAGTTGACTTGTACGGCGCAGATATCTCTTGATAACCAGCGCCAACATTGAGTCATCGTAACATCGGCCGCTTGCGACTATTCGGTAAAGCGTGAACTTTACGAATCAAATCCCATGCCGACGCGATCTAGTGCCCGCAGCCACAGATTGCGCTTACCTTGATTGTGATCAGCCTTGTTCAACGACCAACGAGTGAAGTTGATGCCTGCTGAACGGAATGGTTCCGGCGGGAATGGGATTGGCATTGTGTTTGCCATCTCAAGTGTGCGGCGATCTGTATCTCGATCAAGCAACTTGTCAATTGCAACGCGTGCTCCGAATCGTGAAGCACCTACGCCAAGTCCGGTGTAGCCAGCAACATAGACAACCTTGCCGCCCATCGCGTTCCCCCAGAACGCGCTGAAGCGGGTGCAGGTATCAATCGCACCACTCCACGCGTATTCGAATCGTAAACCTTCAAGTTGCGGAAACGTCGTGAAGAAATGATCAGCAAGTTTTGGCCACGACTTCATCGAGTGTTCGTGCTGTGGACCAAACCCACTGTGGAAGTGATACGTCGCGTCATAGCCACCCCACAAGATGCGGCCATCAACGGTCGGACGGTAATAGTGGAACTGATTACCCGAGTCACTGATGCCTTCACTTCCAGCCCAGCCAATGTCGCGCTTTTGCTGTTCGTTCAACGGTTCCGTCACAAGTACGGAGTCATAAACAGGAACAACGAGATACTTCAGGCGTCGTAGTAGCGGCGGAAACGCATTTGTTGCCAGGAGTACGCGAGGTGCCGTCACACTTCCAAATTCAGTCTTGGCAATAACGCGATCATTGAGATCATCCAAGCTTGTGACTTTGCTGTGCTCGTAGATGCGTACACCGAGTTTGAGTGCAACATCGCGCAATCCCCATGCCAATCTCGCCGGATCACAAATCGCGACACCGTCTGGATCAAATAGTGCGCCTAAGTACGTCGGGGAATTAACCTTTGCTCGAGTTGCATCTTGATCAAGCCACATCAGCTCTTCGCCATAAGGTTGTGCGACGTCAATGAATTCTTGCAGCCCTTCGAGTTGGTATTCCTCGGTGGCAACGTCCATCTCGCCAACTCGTTGCCAATCGCAATCGATGTTGTGCTCAGATACGAACGCTTCCATCTCGTTCAAGTTTTCTTGACCCATGCGCGTGAGAGTCGCAAGTTCATTAGGCCAACGCTCCAGGCCATTGGAGAACCCATGCGTCAATGACGCTGCAACGAAGCCACCGTTTTGTCCCGAGGCACCACGGGCAACCGCATTGCCTTCGACGAGTACGACATCAAGATTCGAATCATGAAGACGCGCTTCGATCGCAGCCCACAAACCAGTAAAGCCGCCACCGACGATTAAGAGATCAGCTTGCAACGTGCCAACTACTCGCGAAGCATCGTTAGCCGGCTCGTCTTCGTCGTCCATCCAATACGAGCCCTCCCATACGTCAGCAAGGGATGGCAAAACATGAGGTCGAGGTGTGTCAGAAAAAACCATGGAAAAAGTCGTCCAATTTATTTAAGGGTGAGAGGGGAACTCACTGGTGTGTTTACAGTTGGCGCTGAAGACTCAGCATTGTCTGTGTGTCGAGACGCATCCGCTTCACGTAAGCGGCGTCCGCGGTCCCACCAGTCCCTTTCCATGTGCGCGAGTGGGCTTGTGCCCCACTGCCAATCGGCGGCTCCTACGAGCCATCCCCTTGCCCTTTCATACTAACCCGAGGCAAAGAAAATGCCCCACCACATGGTGAGGCATTTCCAGGAAATTTCGCTTAGCCGTTGATGCGGATGAGCTTCTTGTTGAGGAACTCTTCAATTCCTAGCGGGCCAAGTTCGCGACCGAAACCGGAACGCTTGGTGCCACCGAATGGTAGTTCAGGAGCATCCATACCAACACCATTGACGTAAACCATGCCAGTGTCGAGTGCATCAGCCACACGAAGTGCCTGAGCATTGTCTGTTGTGAATAGGTATGAGCCCAAACCGAACTGTGAATCGTTAGCAATGCGAACTGCATCTGCTTCATCCTTGGCGCGGTGGATTTGTGCCACAGGACCGAAAAGTTCCTCGCGGAAGATCTCGTTGGTTTCAGCTACGTCGGTAAGAACACCAGCTGGGAAGAATGCGCCATTGCGAGCGCCAGCGCTCGTCAACTTTGCACCTTGCTTAACTGCGCGATTGACCTGGTCTTCAAGAATTTCTGCAGCGCGCACTGAGCTGAGTGGGCTAGAAATCTCTGCAGCCATCATTGCGGCGGTGAACTTCTCAACGAATTCGTCGTAGAGGCCATCGATAACAACCATGCGCTTAGCAGCGTTGCATGCCTGGCCGGTGTTATCAATACGTGCGAATACTGCAGATTCAACAACTGCGTCGATGTCGTTGGTGCTCAACAAGATGAACGCGTCTGAACCACCAAGTTCAAGTACGCACTTCTTGAGGTTGCGACCTGCGATTTCAGCAACGGCTGCGCCTGCACGCTCGGAACCGGTCAGCGATACGCCGCGCACTGCTGGATGCGGAATCATGTCAGCAATCTGTTCATTCGATGCAAACAGGTTGACGTAAACGCCTTCTGGCGCGCCTGCATCAGCGAAGATTTTGGCAATCGCCAAGGCTGATTCTGGGCACTGTGGGGCGTGCTTCAAAATAACGGTGTTGCCAGCAACAAGGTTTGGTCCAGCGAAACGCGCAACCTGGTAAGCCGGGAAGTTCCACGGCATGATGCCAAGAAGTGCACCAACGGAAGACTTGCGAACAATCGCCGTTCCTTCGCCGCCGGACAATTCAATCGGCATATCAGCAAGAAGTTCTGCACCGTTATCTGCGTAGTACTGGTAGATGTAACCAGAAAATTCAACTTCGCCTGCGGCATCTGCCAACGGCTTGCCCATTTCACGGTTGATGATCTCAGCGAGTTCATCTTGGCGATCAATGTGAAGCTGGCCAATGCGGTGAACGATTGCAGCACGCTCTGCGACAGGAACTTTGCTCCATGCCTTGTGTGCGTTATCTGCAGCAGTAATTGCCGCTGTGCACTCAGCATCTGTTGCGGTTGCGAATTCTTGTTCAACGACGCCCGTTGCAGGGTTCTGAACTTGATAGTGACTCATGCGATTTTCCTTTTCGACGACGGTCGAGTTCAAATAAGTAGTTCCACATTAGCCAACCCATAATCACCTCAAACGAGGTATTGCGAACCGCACAATGTGAAACAGCACTGCCAGAATAGACCGAATTCTTGGGGTTTTCAGGGGTTTTCATGCGAAATCTGTCACGCAAAGGTCACAATTCGACGAATTTAGTAAGAAATATTGGATACATCTGCGAAATCGCTTGATTGTTCTACGAAATCCAGAGACTATGGCTGTATGGCTAAGACGCCCGGTCTCGACGATGTCTCTAAGGCAATCATCGAGCAACTCCAAGAAGATGGTCGCCGTCCGTACGGCACCATCGGCAAGGCAGTAGGCCTTTCCGAAGCCGCTGTTCGCCAACGCGTCGCGCGTCTCACCGATTCCGGTGTGATGCAGATTGTTGCTGTGACCGATCCCCTAAAAGTGGGTTTCAGTCGTGCAGCCATGATCGGCGTAGAGGTTGATGGTGACATCGAAAAGGTTGCGAGCGCTCTCAGTGAATTCGACGAGACAGATTACGTCGTCATCACAGCAGGCTCCTTCGACGTTTTGTGCGAAGTGGTCTGTGACGATGATGACTCTCTCCTCGAGCTCATCAATCGCCGTATCCGTGCGCTACCTGGGGTCCGACGCACGGAAACATTCATGTATCTGACATTCGCAAAGCATGTCTATACATACGGAACCCGCTAACAAAAACACATTGGACTAAAAACCATGACATCAACAGCATCAGAAACAAAGAACTCGGCGCTTTCCGATTCAGCGCGCGACAACCTATGGATGCACTTCACACGCCACTCCACATATGAAGAAGGCGGCGCCGTGCCAATCATCACGCGCGCAGAAGGTGCATACCTCTACGAAGAAAGCGGCCGCAAGATCCTCGATGGTCTCGCAGGTCTCTTCACAGTTCAGATCGGTCACGGCCGCAAGGAACTCGCTGAAGCCGCTCGTAAGCAGATGGAAGAGCTTTCGTTCTTCCCGCTATGGTCGTACGCGCACCCCAAGGCAATCGAACTTGCCGAACGTCTCGTGTCATACGCACCAGGCAACTTGAACCGTGTCTTCTTCACCACTGGTGGTGGCGAAGCCGTTGAATCAGCATGGAAGGCTGCAAAGCAGTACTACAAGCTGACCGGCAAGCCAATGAAGCACAAGGTCATCAGCCGCAGCGTTGCCTACCACGGCACACCACAGGGCGCCCTTGCTATCACTGGTATTCCAGATGCCAAGAAGTACTTCGAACCGTTGACCCCCGGTGGTTTCCGCGTACCGAACACCAACTTCTACCGCGCAACTGTTCACCAGGACGACATCAAGGCATACGGCCGCTGGGCTGCAGACCGCATCGAAGAAGCGATCCTTTTCGAAGGCGCTGACACCGTTGCGGCTGTGTTCCTTGAGCCAGTTCAGAACTCAGGCGGATGTTTCCCACCACCTCCGGGCTACCTCGAGCGCGTTCGCGAAATCTGCGACGAGTACGACGTGTTGTTCGTAGCTGACGAAACCATCTGTGCGTTTGGTCGCATCGGTGAAATGTTTGCAATGAGCCGCTTCGGCGTTGAACCTGACATCATCACAACTGCAAAGGGCATGACCTCGGGTTACTCCCCTATTGGTTGCATGATCGTTGGCGACAAGGTGTTCGAACCATTCAAGAAGGGCATGAACTACTTTGCTCACGGCTACACCTTCGGCGGACACCCAGTGTCATCCGCAGTTGCACTTGCCAACCTTGATGTATTCGAAAAGGAAGGCATCAACCAGCACGTCCGCGACAACGAAAACCATTTCCGTCGCACGCTTGAAAAGTTGAAGGATCTTGACATCGTCGGCGACGTCCGCGGTGAAGGCTACTTCTATGGCATCGAGCTCGTGAAGGACAAGGTCACCAAGGAAACATTCAACGATGACGAAGCAGAGCGCTTGCTCCGCGGCTACCTCTCGAAGGCGCTGTACGACAACGGTCTGTACTGCCGCGCTGACGATCGTGGCGACCCCGTCATCCAGTTGGCTCCACCGCTCATCATCGGTCAGCCAGAATTCGACGAGATCGAGCAGATTCTGCGACATGTTCTCATCGAAGGAATGAACATTCTCTAATGATTGGCATTCCCACGAATGAATAATCCAGTTGGAGCGACGGACCGAACTTCGGTCCGTCGCTTTCCTGAAAAAGCAGTGAAAGATCGCGCTGAAGTCAACGCCATCCTTGATGCCGGCTTAGTCGCGCACGTTTCCTGCGTCGTAGATGGTCAACCGTTCGTCATGCCAGTTGGATACGCCCGTGATGGCGAACGCGTACTGTTCCACGGTTCAACAGCATCTCGACTTTTCAAGAACCTTGCCGCAGGTCAGCCTTGCTGCTTCACGGTCACCTTGCTTGATGGAATGGTTCTTGCGCGAAGCGCATTTGAATCAAGCATGCATTACCGGTGCGTTATCGCTCTCGGTTCCTGTGAGGTTCTCGAAGGCGACGAAAAAGATGATGCCTTAATTCGCATCACAGAATTCTTGCTTCCTGGCCGGACGGACGAAGCGCGAAAGTCGGCGCCCAAAGAATCCAAAGCGACATTGGTACTAGCGCTGACTCTCGATGAAGTGTCATGCAAAGTGAGCGAAGGCGATCCTGACGATGTGCCAAGCGATCTGACGGATCCAATTTATTCCAACATTTGGGCAGGTTACGTCCCAATGAAGGAAGTCTTCGGCGAGCCAGTCTCTGATCCTTTAACTCTCGAAAAAGAAATTCCAGTACCCGAATACATCAAGAAGTGGACTCGCTGACATGTCCGATTACCGTTCGAAATCTTTCTGGTGGGACACACTCTCCGACGAGTTAGCTACGTCGTCGCGCACAGCTCTCGATGGCGATCTGAATGTTGATGTGGCAATTGTTGGCGCTGGCTACACAGGCTTGTGGACCGCGTATTACTTGCAACGCAACGATCCATCGTTGTCGATCGCCATTCTCGAATCTGAAGTTGCTGGCTTTGGCGCTTCGGGTCGCAATGGCGGCTGGTGCTCGTCCTACTTCCCCACCGAAATCGACAAGTTGGGCCGTTTGTACGGCGCTGATCAAGCGCGCGCGATGCAAGACGCGATGCATGCAACGGTTGCGGAAATTGGCGACGTTGTTCGCGCTGAGAACATTGACTGTGATTGGCAGCTCGGTGGATCAATCAGCCTGGCTCGCACTCCATTGCAATGGGAACGCGCGCAGGACTATATCCACCATTGGGAATCATGGGGTTACGGCTCCGAGCACTACAGCTTGCTAAATGCCGCGCAGGCAACTGAGATTGCCAATGCCAGCAACACTATGGGCGCAACGAAGTCTGCCCATGTTGCCGCTATTCATCCTGCAAAGCTTGTTCGTCGTTTGGCCCAGATCGTTGAAGAACGTGGCGCCACAATTTACGAACACACCCCTGTTACCAAGATCGACGCTCGTGTTGCTCACACTCCTCATGGAAGAGTCAATGCTCGATTTATCGTTCGCGCGACGGAGGGTTACACACCTCGCCTTGAAGGCCACAAGCGCGCCATCGCGCCGATTTACTCATTGATGATTGCTACTGAACCTTTGAGCGAAGACACGTGGTCACAGATTGGCTTGAACAATCGCACGACGTTTGGCGATTGGCGCAATCTGATCATCTACGGACAACGCACCCTGGACGGACGTTTGGCATTTGGTGGACGCGGTGCCCCGTATCACTTCGGCTCGTCAATTAAAGATGAGTTCGACAAATACCCCAAGGTCCACAACTCACTTATTGGCGTCCTCACCGAGATGTTCCCCGTCCTTGAGGGAACTCAGGTCACGCACGAATGGGGTGGCCCACTCGGCATCGCTCGCGACTGGATGGGTTCGGCTGGATTGAACACCGAAACCGGTATCGCTTGGGCAGGTGGTTACGTCGGTGATGGTGTTGGCACCACAAACTTGTCGGGTCGAACCCTTGCTGACCTGATCACAGGCACGAAGTCCTCACTCACAACGTTGCCATGGGTGAATCACAAGTCGCCTAATTGGGAACCAGAACCTTTGCGTTGGCTCGGAGCAAATGCCGGACTGTCGATCATGACGTATGCCGACAATGTCGAAAATCGCACAGGAAAACCATCAAAGCTTGGCGATTTCGTCTCTCGCTTCCTCGGACAATAGGGTTCACACGTGACTGCAGTACTCCTCTCACTCCTTAGCGCTGTCCTTTATGGCGTTGGCGATTTCTGGGGAGCGCTTGCATCACGCCGATCCCATAGTTTGCAAGTGTTGCCGATGATCGTATTCAGCGGTTTGCTCACAGTTCTGGCACTCATTCCGTGGCTAGGCGCAACCTTTTCCCAAAGCGCAATCACATACGGAGTTCTTGGCGGACTTTTTGGAGCTGCGGGCTTCTTTGTCTTCTACCGCGCTCTGGCTATCGGGCCGATGGGAATTGCCAGCGCCATCATTGCGGTCGTTTCCTCAACCATCATTTACATCGTTGATGTAGTTCGCGGCACACACGTCTCGACACTTGGCGTCATCGGCGCACTTTTGGCGATGGCATCAATTGTTCTGGTGTCACGGTCTACGCAAGAAGCCACTCATCCCGTCACTACTCGCATGGTTCGTACCGCATTGTTGGCAGGCGTCATCGTGTCGCTGTTCTTCATGATGCTTGCCTACGCTCCGAAGGACGCTGGAGTTGCTACCTTCACCGTTACTCGCACCACTCAGTTGGTGTTGATCGCCTCAGCAGCATTCCTGCTTCGAAACAAAATCACAAAAGGTGAACAACCCGACTACCGCATGGCAATCGGCACAGGTTTAGCAGATGCATTTGCAGCAGTTGCGTTTATCTATGCAAGTCATACTGGCGCAGTAGCTATCGTTGCTGTGATTTCTAATCTTTATCCTGCAGTGACATTGATGATCGCGCATTTTGCAATCCACGAACGTGTAGAACGCCATCAATACGTTGGCATGGCCGGCGCGGTTGCATCAATCGCACTTCTCACCTTGGCTTAGTCCAACGGTGCTGTGACTTTCGATTGACGTAGGACTAGCCACACACCAACGACAGCGAAGGCCATTCCAAGAACTCCAAGTGGCGGTATGTGCTCGTCAAAGAAGAGATAACCAAAGAATGCAGCCAATGGCGTACCGAGATACAGCAGACTTGAAACTGATCCGGCTGAGCCTTGGCGCAGCATGTAGAACAACAGTGCGACAGAGCCCATCGAGATTCCCAACACGATCCACAACAGAACAGCAACAAACTGCATTGACCATTCAATGTGAACATCTTCGGTAGTCACAGCGAGTAGAGCTAGGAAGATTCCACTGACTGTGTACTGGAATGCCATTCCGGACAGCATCGGCAGATCAGAGCCAAATCGTTTTTGCTCAATGGTTCCCCACACACTTCCCACGAGGGCAACCACTGCACCGAGAACTCCAGCCGTTGAGAACGCCAGCGACATATTTCCATGCAGAATCTTTGGCAACATCAACAGTGCGACACCAGTGAGACCCAACAGCAAACCGACGACCTGCGAAATGCGTAAGCGCTCCCCCAACATGGGTACCGCGAGCAACGCAACAATAACCGGCTGCAGACTGACAACAACCGCAGTAATGCCAGCAGGAACACCATCACTGATCGCGAAGAAAATGCCGCCGGTGTAAGCCAAGTGCAAGAACAACGAGATGTAAGCAGCGCGACCGAGCTGATTACGAGTCATTCGGATAGGTTCGCGGACGACCAAAGCGATCACAATCAGCAACGTCGCCGAGATTGCGAATCGGACGGTTAAGAGCGTGAAAGGCGGAGCATGAGGCAACAGGTACTTAGCGCCCACAAATCCGGTTGCCCAGAGTAGGACGAATAATCCAGGAATCGAACGTTTGAACAAGTCATTCACGATCGAATCCGGCCTCCAGTCACCAAAACAAGCCAATTCAGGGCTCTTATGCTGCTTTCATCATAGGTACTTCGGTGGCGACACACCCTTATTTCGCAAGGGGTTGACAAAATTGGATCCAATTTGTGTAGGATTGGATCCAATCGGTCTATTTCATTGAAAATGTGAGGAATACCAATGGCCTTTACCCATTCGATCGCAGAGATACTTATCCTGTCTTTCGTTAGCCTTAACTGTTACGTCAACGTAGCCCGTTTTATGTGGGATAGGAAGAAGCGCAATGGCTCAGCCTCAGCATCCGTTTGATCTTTACGAGATCGATTCACTCTTCAACGAAGAACAGCTCGCGATTCGCGATGTAGTCCGTGACTTCGTCAACGACCGTATTAAGCCACACGTTGGTCAGTGGTTCGAAGACGGCGAATTGCCAGCACGCGAACTTGCCAAGGAAATGGGCTCAATGGGTCTGCTCGGCATGCACCTCGAAGGTTATGGCTGCGCCGGTACGGACGCTACGTCATACGGTCTTGCTTGCCTCGAACTCGAAGCTGGCGACTCAGGTCTTCGCTCCCTTGTATCAGTTCAGGGCTCGCTGGCCATGTTCGCGATTTGGAAGTGGGGCTCAGAAGAGCAGAAGCAGGAATGGCTCCCCCGCATGGCTGCTGGAGATGCACTTGGCTGCTTCGGTCTAACTGAATCAGATGCCGGTTCGAACCCAAGCGAAATGCGCACAAATGCAAAGCGCGATGGCGACGACTGGATTCTTAACGGCTCAAAGATGTGGATCACCAACGGCAACATCGCTGATGTGGCAATCGTCTGGGCTCACACCGACCAGGGCATCACAGGCTTTGTTGTTCCAACCAACACACGTGGCTTCAAAGCAAACCTCGTCAAGCACAAGATGTCACTTCGTGCCTCTGTGACAAGCGAGCTCGTGTTCGACAACGTCCGCCTGCCAGCGAGCGCTGCAATGCCTGGCGTTCAGTCGCTACGTGGTCCACTCACCTGCCTCAGCGAAGCCCGCTACGGCATTGTGTGGGGCGTAGTTGGTGCTGCGCGCGATTGCATCGAAACTGCAGTTGATTACACGCTGACGCGCAAGCAGTTCGATCGTCCACTTGCTGCTTTCCAGCTGACTCAGCAGAAGCTTGCAGACATGAGCATTGCAACTGGTAATGCCATGTTGCTAGCTACCCACCTCGGCAAGCTCAAGGATGCACACAAGATCCGTCCAGAACAGATCAGTGTTGGCAAGAAGAACAACGCTCGCATGGCACTTGAAGTTGCTCGCGAAGCTCGATCAATGCTTGGAGGTTCAGGCATCACGCTTGAATACCCAATCATTCGCCACATGAACAACCTCGAGAGCGTTTACACCTATGAAGGCACCAACGAGATTCACACTCTTGTTGTTGGCCAAGCTCTCACTGGAATCGCTGCTTACGCTGATTACCAGGCATAAGTATTCGAACTAATTAGTGATGGCCCCGAGGATTTCCTCGGGGCCATCACTTATTTAACGCCTAAATCCAGCGAGTGATCTTTCGGCCATACTTATCTGTGAAATTTCCTGTGATTGCCATGATGACGTCATAAACCCACCACAGACCGACTCCACCTAGTGTTAGGAAGAACAGAATTCCAGTTCCAATCTTGCCGACATAAAATCGATGAACGGTCGGCAGGAGAATGAGAAACAAGACAACCGGAAGAATCTGCTTGTCACTTACATCATTTCCTTGGGCAGCAACTGCATTGCCAAATGGCGGTGGTGGTGGAAATTGTTCGGCCATTAACTTGCTTCTTTCTTTGTGAGACGACG
>CANFIL010000039.1 GCA_947447095.1 Actinomycetota bacterium
ATACATCACTATTCATAAATCTGGGCGCCAGAATTCTTACGAGGTCAATTCCAGATTGAAGTTTCGCCATCCGCGCGAAGCCGGCAAGCCAATCAGCCAGCTGTTGAACATTTTCCGGTAATCGAAACGCACACACAAAAGGCACTCACCTAAGTGAGTGTCAGCAAGGCGAGGGAGCCGAAACAGAAGCACTGAAATCTGTGCAACCGCATCTGTTTCGGAAGAAGAAATATCCGCCCCGAATAAGTTCAACAAATCCCGACCGAAGCCGCACACACAAAAGGCACTCACCAAGGTGAGTGCCTGCACATTGTGCGGCGAGGGAGGGATTTGAACCCCCGGAGGCTTTAACACCTCAGACGCTTTCAAGGCGCCCGCATTCGGCCGCTCTGCCACCTCGCCATGACCCTTACGGATCAGGAATAAGGTTACTGTCGTTTTGGCTTACGCCCAAATAGAGGCGGTTATTCGCGCCAAAGTGGGCGGGTTAGACAGGTTGGACCGCCTTCACCACGGTTGATTGTCGATGCAGGGTAGGTATGCACCTCGACGCCAGCATCAATCATGCGCTGCTTAGTAATTGGGTTTCCATCGGGCATGACCACTACTCCAGGACGTACCGCCAGTACGTTGCATGCAAGTGACATGTATTCCTCGTCCGGTACGGACACGGTCTTGATTCCGCGAGCTGCGAGTTCCTGCAACAACGTCACTGGTGCTTCACGTTCGTAGACAACTGCGAGGTCTTCACGAATCGGTGAGATCACACTCATCAAGTGCAAGCAGTACTCAGGGCCAAGCGCATGCGGCATGTGGAATGTGAGCACATCAATTCCTTCGGCAGCAAAAATCTCGCGAAGCTGACGTTCACCTTCGGCATTCGTGCGATAGGTGCGACCGAGTGCAACGGTCTTGTCATCGAGCCAGCACATGTCGCCGCCATCAGCAGTGGCATCGCCGGTCAGAACGCCAACAGTTGGGACGCCGAGTGCGTTGAGATCGCCAACTAATACTGAGGGTTCCTTCTTGCGAGCTTCCTTTGCACCTTGAAGTTGGATGACACCACCAGGGGTTGTGAACGCTGGGTCATAAACGAAAATTGCATCTGCCAAGCCGGCAACTGGTTCCAACACATCTACTTGGCAGCCAAGTGATTCGAGCAACTCAACAAATGTGGCATGGTCGCGCTCAAGCGCATCGAGGTTGAGTTCTTCGGGAGCACCGAGCCAATGCGCTCCGGCGTAATCTGCGTCACGGGTTGGGCGGCGAACAGCCACGCGCTTGAGGGTGGCAACTGATGAGGAGACTCCGAAATTCGACATGGATACATCTTGCTGTGAACTAGGCGAGAATCCAATGCGTTCGGGGGCGTTTTCGCCAAAATCGGCGATTACGGGTAATCTTTGAATTCGTTGGAGACGTCGCATAGTCCGGTCGAGTGCGCCTCACTGCTAATGAGGTAAGGGGTCAAACCCTTCGGAGGTTCAAATCCTCTCGTCTCCGCTGACAGGAACCCCCGCCCGCTAAGGGAGGGGGTTTTGTCTATTAACTAAACGGAGCGCGATGATCAAACTTCATCGAGAGCTTGCCGGCGCTTCGCCAGACGCGTGCGACTGTGTCGTGATCTTCTTCGGTCACCAAGTTGCCCATCACGCGAAGCGCAACCTTCATCAAGGAACGTGAACGCATACCAACCGGACCAAGTGTTGGCAGTAAGCCAGGCACAGTTAGGTAGCCGGCAAGACGACGTGCGATCGAGAATGCGTAACCGTAATGCGCGCGCAATTCGTTCGGCCATGCTTCGGTGAATTCCGATTCGGTGTTGAGCATCTGCGCAGCCAGGCGACCAGTCTCAAGTCCGTAGTCGATGCCTTCACCGTTCAAAGGGTTCACGCAACCTGCAGCATCACCGATGAACATAAAGTTTGTTCCGGCAACTCCACTGACTGCTCCGCCCATTGGCAGCATTGCTGACCACGGCAAACGCAGATCACCACTGAGCTTCCAATCAGCTCGTTGCAGTTCGGTGTACTGAGACATCAATTGGCGAAGATTCAAATCCGCAGGTCGCTTGTTTGTTGCAAGCGTTCCAACACCGATGTTCACTTCCCCATTACCCAACGGGAAGATCCATCCGTAGCCAGACAAGATTTCATTGTCAGCGCCGCGCAATTCCAAGTGCGAAGAAATCCATGGATCATCATGACGTTCACTGGTGATGTAGGCACGCGCTGCAACACCGTACGCGGTGTCACGATGCCATTCACGTTTAAGTGAGCGGCCGAGTTGTGAACGAACGCCGTCGGCAACAATCACATGCTTCGCACGGTACTTCACAACGTCATCGCCACGTTTTGTTATGACTGCATCAATTGTGCTTCCGGTCATTTCAACATCGTTAGCTGTAACGCCTTCGTGCACATCAACGCCGGAATCTTTCGCGACCTGCAGAATGCGGTTATCGAGTTCTACGCGTGGTGCGGCGCTTCCATATTTAGGAAGTGAAGGTCCATCCCAAGGCAGGAGCAGCTCTTGGCCAAAACCAGCCGCGCGAAGTCCTTGGTTCTTGGGACGAGTATCGAGCCATTCACCCAGACCAAGTCCGATCAATTCGTGAATCGCACGAGGTGTCAGTCCGTCACCACATGCCTTATCGCGCGGGAATACTTCCTTATCAATCAAGATGACACTTTTGCCGGAACGGGCAGCCCAAGCAGCGGCCGATGAACCTGAAGGTCCACCACCAACAACTAAGACGTCACTTGAGAATTCACGCACGATCTATTGTCTAACGGATTCTTAAACTACGCCGAACAGGCGATCTCCAGCATCACCAAGGCCAGGAACGATGTAGCCGTTTTCGTTCAGACGTTCGTCAAGGTTCGCGCAGACAACCGTCAGATCAAGATCTGTACCATCAAAGCGATCAGTCAAGAGCTTGATGCCTTCTGGAGCCGCGAGTAAACAAACAGCTGTGATTTTGCTTGCGCCACGCTCACGCATCAAATCAATCGCTGCTACGAGCGAACCACCGGTGGCCAACATTGGGTCGAGTAGAAAAACTTGACGGCCCTTGAGATCACCCGGGATACGGTCTGCATATGTGGTCGGCTGAAGCGTCTCTTCATTGCGCACCATTCCCAAAAATCCAACTTCAGCAGTTGGCATCAAGCGGGTCATACCCTCGAGCATTCCCAGGCCGGCACGAAGGATTGGAATGACAACTGGAGTCGGTGCGCTCAAATGCACGCCTTGAGCAGCTGCTACGGGAGTCTGGATTGTTACGGGCGTGACAGCAATATCGCGAGTCGCTTCGTAGGCGAGCAACGTCACAAGTTCATCGGCCAAACGGCGAAATGTCGGACTATCGGTTCGTTCGTCGCGAAGCGCCGTCATCTTGTGATTAATCAGTGGATGGTCTGCAATAAAGGTACGCACGGATCTCAGACTAATCGCTTCCTGCTGCCCGAATAGTCCTCGCGAATGTTTGTCACATGTGTGTCTGGTGTGACAGTTGTGACTCGACTCACTGCCCGAAGCCACCGACTATTACAACTTGGTTTCAATTCACAAAACAAAGTCGATATCGGTGACGCGAAGGTCGGGCAAGAGTCCTAGACTCCGTATAGGCATTGCGATCTACGCAGTGTTGAAATGAGAGGAGCCCTCGTGTTGAAGGGTGTAAAGATTGCCTCCGTACTGGCAGCAGCAGCATTGGTATTGGCCGGCTGTGGATCCAGTGGAGACGCAAGCGCAAGCGCAACAGCGCCAACAAGCTCGGTCAAAGTCGGTATGGCATATGACCAAGACGGCAAGGGTGACGGCTCGTTCAACGACGCTGCTTACGCTGGCTTATCAAAGGCACAGACTGACCTAGGTGTTCAGATCAAGGAAGTTAACTCAGGTTCATCAGCAACTGATGCAAGCCGTGAAGAACTTCTAACCCTCCTTGCACAGGATGGTTACAACCCAGTTATCGCTGTTGGTTTCGCATACAGCACTGCCCTTGGCAATGTTGCAGCGAAGTTCCCAGATACTTCATTCGCAATTGTTGACTCAGTTGTTGATCAGCCAAACGTGGGTAACCTCGTATTCGCTGCTGAACAGGGTTCATACCTAACTGGCGTTATCGCAGCTTCTGCATCAAAGAGCGGCCACATCGGCTTCATCGGCGGTATGGAAATTGACCTCATCAAGGCATTCGAAGCTGGCTACGTCCAGGGTGCAAAGTCTGTTAACCCAGACATCACCATCGATTCCAAGTACATGGGCGCTGCTGGCGACAACACTGCATGGAACGTTCCAGACAAGGCAAAGGCTGCATCAGCAGCAATGATCGGCAACGGCGCAGATGTAATCTACGCAGCTGCTGGTGGTTCAGGTCTTGGTATGTTCCAGGCTGTTAAGGAAGCCGGCGCTGGCCACTGGGCAATCGGCGTTGACTCCGACCAGTACACAGTTCCAGCACTTGCTGACTACAAGGACTTCATCCTCACTTCGATGTTGAAGCGCGTTGACGTTGCTGTATACGACACCATCAAGGGTGTTGTAGATGGTGCGCCACTAGTTGGCATCCAGAACTTCGATCTTTCGAAGGATGGCGTTGGCTACGCAACCTCTAACTCAGCTGTAGAGCCGTACAAGGCTGCTGCTGACAAGGCTGCTGCTGACATCAAGGCTGGCACTATCACGGTTAACACCAAGTAGTCGATTAGTCGAACTGCGGGGCTCGGGTGGGATTTTTTCCCACCCGAGCCTCACTTTTTATCTCAGTAAGCCGTAAGTTAGATAAATAGGACGCACGAGGAAGTGAAGTTCGATGAGCCAAAACGTAGCTGCAGTAGAACTCAAGGGCATTTGGAAACGATTCCCTGGTGTTATTGCCAACAGCGACATCAACCTCAAGGTTGAGCCAGGAACCGTTCATGCCATTGTTGGCGAAAATGGTGCGGGCAAGTCCACGTTGATGAAGATCCTTTACGGCATGCAAAAGCCCGATGAAGGAACGATCAGCATTAACGGCACTGAGCTGTCATTCGCATCACCATCAGATGCCATCGATGCGGGCATCGGCATGGTGCACCAGCACTTCATGTTGGCCGACAACTTCACCGTCCTGGAAAACATTGTTCTGGGTAGCGAGCCTCGCAAGGGACTTTCGCTCAACTTCGACAAAGCGCGCGCTGACATCTCAGCTATCTCATCTGAAAACGGTCTTGAGGTAGATCCCGATGCGCTTGTTGCAGATCTCGGCGTTGGCGATCGTCAGCGCATTGAGATTCTCAAGGTGCTTTACCGCGGCGCAAAGATTTTGATTCTCGACGAACCAACCGCTGTACTTGTTCCTCATGAAGTGCACGAACTCTTCGACACATTGCGTGATTTGAAGAAGGCCGGCAACACCATTATTTTCATCAGCCACAAACTCGATGAAGTACTTTCAATCGCAGACGAGATCACGGTCATCCGTCGCGGCACCACTGTTGGTTCAGTGAATCCTCATACGCAAGAAGTTTCTGCGCAAGATCTTGCAGTCATGATGGTTGGGTCTGAACTTCCCACACCAGAAACTCGCGGCGACACAATTCGCGATGAAGTTGTGCTTGCTGTCGAAAACCTCACAGTGTTGGCATCAGGTGGAAAGCCAATCGTGGACAACATTTCATTCCAGATTCGATCTGGAGAAATTCTCGGCATCGCTGGTGTTGAAGGAAATGGTCAAGCTGAAATCTTGGACGCCTTGATGGGTCTTGAAAATTCAACTGGAACTGTTCACTTTAAGAAAGAAGACATCAGCAACATGTCGACGCGCAATCGGCGCGAACTTGGCATCGGTTTCATTCCCGAAGATCGTCATCGCCAGGCTTTGCTGTTGACCGCACCGTTGTGGGAAAACCGCATGCTTGGTCACCAAACTCTTGCCCCGAACTCCAACGGATTCCTCTTGACTCCCGGCGCGGCAAAGGATGACACCAAACGCATCGTCGAAGAATTCGATGTTCGCACACCAGGCATTGATGTATTGGCAAGTGCACTGTCTGGTGGAAACCAGCAGAAGCTCATTGTCGGTCGCGAAATGTCTGGCGAACCCAAGCTCCTCATTGCTGCTCATCCAACTCGAGGAATTGATGTTGGCGCTCAAGCCGCGATCTGGGATCACTTGCGTCATGCTCGTGAAGCCGGACTCGCAGTTTTGCTGATTTCTGCCGATCTAGATGAATTGATTGGCCTCAGTGACACAATCAAGGTTCTTTTGCGCGGTGCCTTTGTAGCCGATGCCAACCCAGCAACTGTTACTCCTGAACAACTTGGTACCGCAATGACCGGTGCAGGAAAGGTTTCAGCATGAACTTTCGTCGATTTGGAATCAGTCTGATTGCACCGCTTCTTGGCGTTGTTATCTCAGTCGCTGTTACTTCCGTCATTCTGGTTGCAATTAACGCAAACGTGGGCGACGTGTTCTCGTCAATGATTCGTTACGGAACGTCACCGCGTGCAATGACTTTGATCTTGAACTTGGCAACGACTTACTTCTTGAGTGCTCTTGCCGTTGCAATCGGCTTCAAGATGAATTTGTTTAACATCGGTGTCAACGGACAATACGTACTTGGCGCGGTCGCTGCTGGAGCAGTAGCTGGTGCACTCACTTTGCCCAAGATTCCTTCAGTCATCATCACCATTCTTGTAGCCATGGTTGTTGGTGCCGCATGGGCTGGTATTGCTGCCTGGCTCAAGGTTGCTCGCGGCGTAAGTGAAGTTATTTCAACGATTATGTTGAACTTCATCGCTATCGCAATCATTAGTTACGTCATCGTGCGCACAAGCGTCGGTCACGAGACCAGTTTGAATGTTCGTGGCACAAAAGAAATTGCTGAGTCAGGCATGTTGCGCGGATTGGCACTTCTTGATGAAGGAACAAAGATTTATGGCTTCTTCTTCATCTCCATCTTTATTGGTATCGCGTACTGGTTCATTTTGAACCGCACTCGCTTTGGCTATGACCTCCGTGCAACTGGTCATAGTGCATCCGCAGCTCGCACCAGCGGCATCGATGCACGACGCATGACCGTTGTCACGATGTTGCTCTCGGGCGCTATCGCTGGTCTGGTCGGTCTGCCTTATCTCTTGGGCGAAGCCGCTTCGTACAACCTGAACTTCCCAACCGACTGGGGCTTCACCGGAATCGCGATTGCGCTACTTGGTCGTAACAACCCCGTAGGCATCGCAGTTGGCGCATTGCTCTGGGCATTCCTTGATGTCGCGAGTGGTCAATTGATTCTTGAGGGAATCCCACGTGAGATCACCACGATCATGCAGGGACTTATCGTTATCGTCGTCGTCATTTCCTACGAAATTGTGCGTCGACGCCAGCTCACCACAGAACAAACCAGAGTGGCGAAGGCTCTCGAAGCGCAAGGAGTTAGCGCATGAACATCATGAGACAACAGCGCCTACTAGGCATCTTTGGTGTAGCAATCGCGATCTTGTCGATCACACGCACTTTCACGCATAACCCAGATCTGACCAGCGCCGTCACAGTGTCACAAGCACTTGGCTTTGCTGTTCCCATTGGCCTCGCGGGTCTTGCAGGTATCTGGTCGGAACGCGCTGGCGTAGTGAACATCGGTCTCGAAGGCATGATGATCCTTGGAACATTCGGTGCCGGTTGGGCTGGCTACCAATGGGGTGCATGGGCAGGCTTGCTCGCAGGAATCGTCATGGGTGCTTTCGGAGGACTACTTCTGGCCATCGCATCCGTAACCTTCGGTGTCGACCAAATCATCGCCGGTACCGCAGTTAACTTGCTCGCAACTGGTCTGACCAAGTTCCTTGCAATCTTGCTCTTCACCGATGTCGTCGGTGGCGGTCAAGCGCAGTCACCTCCCATTAAGGGAACGTTGCCTTCGTTCACGATTGAAGCAATTTCAAGTCCATTGATTGCATTGCATGCGAAAGACATCTTTATTGTCAGCGATGTCGCTGGTGTAGTTGCAGGCTTGTTCTTCCATCTTTCGATCCTGACAGTGATCACAGTTGCGCTGTTCGTGTTCACAGCCTGGTTGTTATGGAAGACCCGCTTTGGACTTCGCTTGCGTAGTGCTGGAGAAAATCCATGGGCAGCTGACTCACTTGGTGTCAACGTCAACCGCTACAAGTACATGGCTGTGACCTTCAGTGGTTTGCTTGCTGGACTTGGTGGCGCGTATCTTGCGATTGCTGCAACGATTTATCGCAATGGACAAACCGCAGGACGCGGCTTCATCGGTTTGGCGACGATGATCTTTGGTAACTGGCGCCCCGGTGGCACTGGTGCCGGAGCGATCATGTTTGGTTACATCGACACGTTGCGCTTGATTGATAGCGACAACAAGAACGTCCGCGGTCTGATCTTGCTCGGTGCGCTCGTATTGTTTGTTATCGCTGCTGCAATGATCCGCACGAGTCGTCGTGCGACAGGTATCGGCTTCTTGCTTCTTGGTGGTGTGATGATCGGTGGCTTTATGGCTGCATCGAATTTCCCACCAGAAGTTGCTCAGGTCGCTCCGTACATCACCACGTTGCTCGTACTCGCAACTGCATCACAGAACCTGCGTCCACCAGCAGCTGATGGTGTTCCATTCCGCAAGGGAGAAGGTCACTAATGACAATCGATTGGCCAGCACTACGCGAAGCAGCCACTGGCGCAATGCGTCAGGCATATGCACCATATTCCAAATTCCCAGTCGGCGTTGCCGCGCTCGTTGATGATGGTCGCATTATTACCGGATGCAACGTAGAGAATGCGTCATACGGAATTGGTTTGTGTGCCGAATGTGGTTTGGTTTCAAACTTGATCAGCAGCGGAGGCGGTCGTCTCGTAGCTGTTGCATGTGTTGATGCACACGGCAACGCTTTGATGCCCTGCGGTCGCTGCCGTCAGCTGTTGTGGGAACACGGCGGCGCTGAATGCCTCTTGGATTCAGTCAGCGGCATCAAACCAATGAGCGAAATTCTTCCGGACGCATTTGGTCCTGACGACCTGATCGAACGAAAGTAACGAGAAAGGGTCACTTCCCCATGACCGAACCTTTTGCTCCATCCGAAGTCATTGCCGCCAAGCGCGACAAACAGGAACTTTCCGATAACCAAATTGATTGGTTCATCGACGCCTACATGCGCAATGTGGTTGCTGAAGAACAAATGAGTGCCATGGCGATGGCGATCCTGCTCAACGGCATGAATCGTCGGGAAATCGTGCGCTGGACGAATGCCTACATTAACTCGGGTGATCGTATGGATTGGTCACAACTTGATCGTCCAACAGCAGACAAGCATTCAACAGGTGGTGTTGGCGACAAGATCACTTTGCCTCTCGCGCCAGTTGTTGCCGCATGCGGTGTCAGTGTTCCTCAGTTATCAGGTCGTGGTCTTGGACATACCGGTGGCACGCTCGACAAATTGGAATCGATCCCCGGCTGGCGGGCGAAATTAACTAACGAAGAAATGTTCACAGTCCTCAAAGAATGTGGCGCAGTCATCTGTGCAGCAAGTGAGCATCTGGCTCCTGCCGATCGTCGTATTTATGCGTTACGTGATGTCACAGCAACCGTGGAATCGATTCCGTTGATCTCTGCCTCAATCATGAGCAAGAAGATTGCGGAAGGAACTCACGCACTTGTTCTTGACGTCAAGGTCGGAACAGGTGCATTCATGAAGACTGTTGAACAAGCTCGTGAACTTGCAACAACAATGGTGGCTATTGGTAACGATGCAGGTGTAACTACTCGGACCTTGCTTACCAACATGGACATCCCACTTGGGCGTACTGCAGGTAATGCGCTCGAGGTTCGCGAATCCCTTGAGGTGTTAGCTGGTGGTGGACCTGCTGACGTTGTCGAACTCACAGTGACATTGGCACGTGAAATGCTTGATGCTTCCGGAGCTAAAGCAACGGCAGATCCGGCGGACGTTCTGAAGAACGGTAAAGCCATGGATGTGTGGAATGCAATGATCGCCGCGCAAGGTGGCGACGTGAATGCTGCGCTTCCCACTGCACGGTTCTCACATGACGTAGTGGCGGACAACGACGGCTATCTCACGCGATTGGATGCTCTCAGCGTGGGAGTTGCTTCGTGGCGCCTTGGTGCTGGTCGTGCTCGTAAGGAAGACATCGTTCAGGCAGGTGCTGGAGTCGAGTGGCATGTGGATCTCGGTGATCGGGTGGCCAAGGGTCAAAAGTTATTTACATTGCACAGTGACGAAGAAGCACGATTTGAACTTGCTGTGGAATCCCTTGCAACCGGATTCGAAGTTGGATCAACGCCAGTTGAGCGACCCGCACTCATTATTGACCGAATTGTTTAGTCGCACTTCTACTAAGGTGTGAGCATGCCTGAATTGATCTCTGCAGCAACCCTCATTCCAGTTCCTGGTGGCAAGACCATCGAAGAATTTATTGGCGGTGTGCGCACAGGTGACAGCAAGGTCTCGGTGGCAGTCATGCATGCTCCGGCTGGATGGAACGAGCCGGCACAAACTCCCGAGTTTGATGAATTCACGATCGTGATCTCAGGCGCAATTGATGTTGAACATGACGGTGGAACTACAACCGTGACTGCGGGGCAAGCATTAATCACTCGAGCAGGTGAACGCGTTCGTTACCTCACTCGCGAAGACGCGCACTACGTCGCGATCTGCGTTCCTGCTTTTTCGCCCAATTTAGTTAACCGCGAAGACGACTAGCTCAACAAAGGTTTTGCGTCTGCAACCAATGCCGCAAGCGCGCTGGCAGATACTTTGCGAGCAGATTCAAGATCAACGTTGGTGCACACCACTTCGAGATAGCACTTAATCTTTGGTTCGGTTCCACTTGGTCTAACAATCACCCGAGCCTTTGAAATTTCTGCGCTGGCTTCCAACATAAAGATCACACCATCAGTAGGCGGCAGTCCAGTCTCGCCTTGTGCTAGGTCTAATACCTGGGCGACCTTAAGTCCACCAATAGTCGATGGCGGAGTTGTTCGTAATGCACTCATTACATGCGTGACCTGTGAGAGATCACTGACTCGCACCGAAACCTGGTCGGTTGAATGCAGGCCATATTTCCGGGCTAAATCGTCAAGCACATCCCACAAAGTCCGTGCTTCAGCTTTGAGCGCTGCAGCCATTTCCAAAACAAAGGATGCTGCCGAAATACCGTCTTTGTCGCCAACAAACTCGGGGTTGACGCAGTAGCCGAGTGCTTCTTCGTATCCGTAGACCAAGTTCGCAACACGTGACACCCACTTGAATCCGGTCAGCGTGTTGGTGTAATCAAGATCTGCGTCGTGCGCGATTGATTCCATCATCATCGACGAAACAATGGAATTAGCCATCGTTCCTTGCAGTTTTACTCCAGAACGACGCGCTCGTTCTATTACCCACCATGCAAGTAACGAGCCAACCTGATCGCCATGAAGTGTTTTCCATTGACCATCGGGCATCGGTAATGCAACTGCAAGTCGGTCAGCATCAGGATCATTCGCAATCAAAATATCTGCCGACGTTTCCTTCGCCATAGCGATTGATAAATCGAGTGCACCCTTTTCTTCAGGATTTGGAAAGGCCACCGTTGGAAAGAGTGGGTCAGGATCGCGCTGTTCGATTACCGCATTGGGTTCCTTGAAATCTGAACGAACGCATGCCTCACGAAGTGTGTTCCAGCCGACTCCGTGCATCGCCGTGTACACACTGATGACGTCGCCACGTTCTTGCGCTGTAGTTGGTCCAGAATGAATTGCCGTTGTCAGCGATGCGATGTATCGCTCTTCCACATCAGGGCCAACGATTGTGGCCGCGTTTTTCATCGGCACTTCCCGCACATCTGTAACGCGTCGAATGCATGTCGAGATCTCAGCATCAGCCGGTGAAACGATTTGGCGCCCGTCCCCAAGATAAACCTTG
>CANFIL010000040.1 GCA_947447095.1 Actinomycetota bacterium
AGGTCGTTGGGGTCGATAGTGACATCGACTTCTTCAGCTTCTGGAAGTACGAGCACACCAGCAGCAGATGTGTGGATGCGTCCCTGCGATTCCGTCACAGGTACGCGCTGTACACGGTGAACGCCACCTTCGTATTTGAGGTTTGCATACGGTGCATCTTCAGGCGCAACGACACCGCGTGACTTCACGCTGATTGCAATGTCTTTGTAGCCACCCATGTCAGATTCTTCAGCTTCGAGTACTTGCGTTGCCCAGCCACGCTTTTCTGCGTACTTCAAATACATGCGCATCAAGTCGCCGGCGAACAATGCAGACTCTTCGCCTCCAGCACCTGCCTTGATTTCAAGAATGACGTCATTGCCATCCATCGGATCGCGCGGGATCAACATCTCTTGCAGTTTTTCTGCGGCGGAATCTTTTTGTGCGCCTAGTTGAACAGCTTCTTCGAGGAACGCTGCGTCTTCGGCGCCCATCTCGCGGGCAGCTTCTTCATCTTCGGAAAGCTGCTTCCATTCGCGGTACTTTGCAACGACAGGCTTGAGTTCAGCGTGACGCTTTCCGATGCGGCGTGCTTCACGTTGGTCGTTGTGTGTCGACGGGTCGCTGAGTTTGGCCTCGAGGTCGATGTATTCGGTTTCGAGTGCTGCGGCCTTTGCGAAATCCTGAGCCATTACTAATCCTGATCTAGTGCGTTGTCGTGCGTTGGAGAAAAACTAAAGGTGCCAGCGTCGTCACAAAAGACGACACCAACACCTCTAGATAAAAAGCTAAGCCTGCTTGCCGAAACGCTTCTCGAACTTGGCAACGCGACCGCCGGTATCGAGGATCTTCTGCTTGCCGGTGTAGAACGGGTGGCATGCACTGCAAACGTCAGCGTGGATGCTGCCGTTCTTCTGGGTGCTGCGTGTTACGAACGAGCTGCCACAGGAACAGGTGACCTGGGTCTCGACATACTCTGGATGGATGTCAGCCTTCATGGAATTCTCCTTGGTTAAGCGCTTACTCGGGTCGTTCAACTAATCGAACGTGAACCGAACAGCCCTCTAAGTGTGCCATTTATAGGGGTTCTAGCCAAATCAAGCTGGTCGATCCCCCGCAAGTGCCCAGATTCATAGATTTATGATCAAATGGCACCAATTTCAGTCACCGCTTGATAACTCGAATCTTTCGACTTGAGATCAGACCCTTTCCCTTCACCTGAACCACGGAACTCTTGGTCAGACACAAGGTGAATTTCAACTTGCCAGACGAGTCTGTTTTGCCAGAAACAACGGACTTGCATCCATTTCTCGTTCTTGAGGAGGAAGTGGTCTGCAAGGAAAGCATTTGATTCTTCAGAGGTCGTTTCGCTGAGTTGACAGCTTTCACCGTGAACACCACCGGACGCACCCCTGAGAAGGTCAAATCTCCAGCCGGGACATCAGCAACGTGCGCCATGTACGGCAGCTCAACGATGTTTCGCCCCACGTTCAACGTTTGCTTTGTTTCCTGGGTAAAACCCAACGCGGACAGAGAAACAGTTGCCTCAACGCTCAAGCGACTTGAATAGCCACTTAAGGCTGAACCATAACCAAGGTAAGTTCTTCCATTAGCAACACCACCACAAATATTTAGTAAAGTCTCGCACTGTATTTCATCCAGTTCACTACTTGGAAGAAACACGTCTGTGAAGTTGGCACTGATGGATTGAGAGGTTGGTCCTACGGTCCAGAAATGGCCCGATTTATACCGCTTCAACCAAATTTCATTCCATTCAGCAGAGGTATTCAGAATGCTTTTATTTCCGAGTTGAGAAACAATACTGGTGCTTCCCCAGCTCCCTTTGTGCATTTTGACTGTGTAGTACTGCAGGAACATACAACTAGGTCCGCCAGGTCGAATCCGCCCAGTGGAATTGATGCGGTAGTTGCAGTTCCTTCGGGGGTCTTCCGGTTCATCGGCATCAAGTTGAGGATTCAGAATTTTTGTTTGATTTTGAAAAGTAACGATCGCATCTGGAACGGGAGTGCCATCAGGCATCTGGACAGCTACGGAACGTGTTTGTACTTCAGGGACTTCTAAAGCGGGGATAGTTATTTGTGTGTCGTGTTCGAAAGAAACTGATTGCGAGAATGATTGGCCAGTAAGAATGTAACCAACTCCTGAATACTTTGGCACCACAGTTAGACGCGCATCGTCCATCGGCACTTTGGGAAAGGTGATGCATCCATCTGCTCCCAAAGCAGTCGTATCGCCCTTGAGATTTGCAGCTGCCCAAGAAACAGTTGACGTTGCATAAGCCTGTGGCTGCATGTTCCCAAGGCAAACAGTCTGTGACAAAAGATTTTCGATGCTTACCGTAACGCGACCGTTACTCGGCACAACCACTTCGATAGTTTGCGTGCCTGAAATTCCATCGAAGTTTGACCCCAATGAATACGTAACCGTGACTGAGCCAATCGGAATCGCTTGGAAGGCTGAACACCCGCGAATATCCGAAGTAACAGGCTGACTCTTTGCCTGTGCCGTGCTCCAGTAAATGCTGGCACCAGACAAGGGCGTTCCATTTGCAGTTGAAATGCAGACGCGGCCCGCCACAACTGAAACCGCCTCTACAGGCGTGGAATTCGCAAATAGGAGCGTTCCAACAACAGCTACGCCTATAAGCCGCAAGGAAATCAATTTCCGCATTTCAGTCCTTCCTATCATTCAACGCACATGTTCGCCGTTTAGTTGCATTCTAATTCGCAACGTACGCCGGTCGACAAAAGAATTGAAAATCGCCATCAAATCGGCGCACTATAGAAATACGAATGGCCACCCCGAAACCGAGGTGGCCATTCGCGAGAAGCGACTACTCGTCGGCTTCGAAGTTTTCCTGATCTGAGTCAGCATCGAACATGTCGTCGAAGTCTGCTGGCAACTGGTCGTCGCCACGAAGAACTGATTCAAGATCAATGGTGTTGCCTGACTTGTCGACAACGGTGATGTTTTCAAGAACGTGTGACAAAGCCTTGACGCGACGAACTTCGCCAACGGCAGCCTGAACCTGGCCAGCCTGAACAAGCTGATCAGCGAACTGGTCAGGAGCAATGCCGTAGCGCTGTGATTCCTGAACGAGCCACTGTGACAATTCAGCGTCATTGACCTTAAGGTCTTCGACTTCGCCAATCTTGTCTAGGACCATGCGGGACTTCACGCTCTTACGTACATCGGCTTCGAATTCTGCCTTGTGAGCTTCATCGCCGTGACCATCTGAGAAGTGTGCATCGATTTCATCGGTGATGGCACCTTCTGGAACTTCAGCCTTAACTGCAAGCATGAGTTCTTCGTGTGCAAGATCGCGAGCCTGGTAAGCCTGCTCTACAAGACGTAGACGGCCAAGACGCTCGCGGATGTCGCCCTTGAGCTCTGCAATGGTGTCGAATTCTGAAGCAAGCTGTGCGAATTCATCATCTGCTGCAGGAAGTTCGCGCTCGCGTACGGAACGAACGGTTACTTCAACAGTGATTGCCTTGCCATCCCACTGACCATTGGTCGGGGTGAAAACAAAGTGACGGACGTCGTCAGCAGATGCGCCACGAACAGCGTCATCAAAACCTGGAACCATGCCGTCGCTACCAAGTTCATAGCTCAGTGCGTTGGCGGTGATGTCTTCAACTGGCTGGCCATCGTGTTCGCCGCGAAGGTCGATCATGATGATGTCGCCATCCTTGGATGCGCGCTCAACTGGCTTGAGTGAACCGAAACGCTGACGAAGTTCGGTGAGTTGTTCTTCAACCTGTTCGTCAGTTACTTCAGCATCGTCAACAACAACCTTGATCTTTGACAATTCTGGAAGATCAAATTCTGGACGGATGTCGATCTCGGCAGTGAACTCAAGACCCTCGGTGTCATCAAGCTTGGTGACATCAACGTTTGGACGGCTCATCTGAACGAACTTGTTCTCGACGATAACTTCTGCCAAAGCGCGTGGGATTGCGTCGTTGACTGCCTCTTCGAGAGCTGCTCCACGACCGAAGCGCTGATCGATGATGCGAGCAGGGATCTTGCCCTTGCGGAAACCAGGAATGGTGACCTGGGAAGCAATGCGCTCGTAAGCAGCATCAAGACTTGGCTTGAGTTCGTCCATAGGGACTTCAATGCTGACCTTGATACGGGTTGGTGACAGGTTCTCGACTGCGCTCTTCACGACTCTCCTACTGGATGAATTCACTGGAGTGAAAAATGTGCGCCGTGGATTTATCGAAACAAATCCACGGCGCGAGAGTCGGGGCGGCGAGACTCGAACTCGCGGTCTCCTGCTCCCAAAGCAGGCGCGCTAGCCACTACGCTACGCCCCGATCTTGCTTTGTGAGTCTAATGCGAAAAGCACTATTTCGAAAAATCGGGGTTACCAGGGGAAGTTTTCTGCGGAGTCGCGTTATGAGATAAGGTTTAGAACGAATCAGCCGCAAGGTTGAATTCCGCGGGTGTAGCTCAATGGTAGAGCCCCAGCCTTCCAAGCTGGCCATGCCGGTTCGATCCCGGTCACCCGCTCCATATGTGCCTTTGCTTTGCAAAGGCGTTCGAGTCGCGGTTGACCGGTCTCGAACCTACGGTACGTCAATATTTATTCAATTGCTTCGCAATTGTTGGTCACCCGCTCGAAACAAAACAAAGCCCCACTGGTCGATGTGACCAATGGGGCTTCGCCTTTTGAGGACTTACTCGGCCGGGACTTCTGGGTCCACGACAAGCTTGGATCGTGTTTCACGGCCAAGGTAGTAGAACACCACGCCAACGATCAACGTCACACTGATAGCAATGAATACGTAACTGGTGTACTGGCCACGAGTTACGCCTTCTGGCAATGCTGAATCGTCAAGAAGTTTTCCGTCAGACAACAAGCCTGGGAAAATTCCGGTGAGCGAAGCGAATGCCGACCAGAAGGTTGTAATGATGCCGACAGCCCATACGCCCTTCATGCCACCAGGAATCTTGTATGGACGATTCGCGTGGCCATGTGACTTACGCAGCTTGATAACCGCAGGGAAGATCACTAAGTAACTCAAGTTTGTGAAGAGCAAAACAATGCCGATCATCACGCTGAATGCGACTGAAGTGTCACCTTCACCGAGCTTTTGAGCAACTACGAATACGAGCGTTCCAACGAGACCGGACAGGATGTTTACGTTTACCGGAGTTCCAAACTTCGAAGAGAACTGTCCAAGCCAACGTGGACCTGTGCCGTCAATCGCTGCAATCGCTTCAGTACGGTCAGCGCCCATAAGCCATGCGCTACCACTAGAAATAAGCGCCATGATGAATGTGAACGCCATGAGCTTCATCATGAAGTCGGCTGCTCCACCGAAGACCGAGAACACAGTTGCCACGGCATCAAGGAATCCGGAGACACCTTCGATCTGATCGCCAGGTACAACCATGACGATCGCAAGCACTGGCAAGCCGTACAACAGGATCGATGTAACCATTGCGCGCATGATGGTGAATGGAACGTCGCGTTGCGGGTTCTTCATTTCATCGCCAGCCGAGCTTGGCATTTCAAAACCAACAAGGTTGTAGAACACCAGTGGAACAAGCGCGATGAAGGCTGGCCAGGTTGGCTTCCAGTCCCCTGCTGATGGGAAATGCAAGCCATTCTTAGCACCGTAAATAACAGTTGCAATTGCAAAAGTACCGATCATGATGATTCGGGCGAAAGCGCCGATCGTCGGAATCCATTTACCAACGCCGAATGACAACACTGCTGAGAGTACTGAGAACCAGATGTAGATCAGACCAACACCGTATGACCAGAAACTGCCTGCCGGAATTTCAAAGAAGTAATCCGAGACAGTCTGGATTGCGAGCAACGAAAGGGTTGCACCGATCCATACCGGGTTTGCAAACCAATAGAAGATTGAGTTCATACCTGCGACTTTGCGGCCCCACGCCATACGCGTCCATACATATGGTCCGCCTTCTTCAGTGAAGGTCGATCCCAACTCAGCCGTGAATAGGCCGTATGGAATGAAGAAGAAGATACACATAAAGATGAGCCACAGGAATCCCTGGGCTCCACTTGATGCCATTTGGCCGATTGTGTCGACGCCGACAATTGTGCAGAGCAAGAAGAAGAAAATGTCGAAACGACCGAAGTGCTTACGCAACTTCTTCTTTTCTTCGAGCGCGGCAGCCGTAGTTAGATCGGCTACTTCAATTCCCTCAATGGACATGTAAAACTCCGTTGCTATAGGTACTTACGCGTCACATTACTTAGATACTGGGCAGTAGTGGCGCAATTCGCATAAATTTCTCGGTACGAAATGCCCGAATTTTGTAGACTGATTCCAAAATACGTGCATTTCTCACACCTAGGACTCCTCATGTCGCAAGCGACAACGACCGCACATCCCCTTGACCCATTAAGCGCAGAAGAACTGGAAGCAGTCATTGCGACAGCTCGCAAGTCATGGGGATTAGACCATCGCCACTTGTTTGCGATGATTCAACTTGAAGAGCCTGCTAAAGAATTTGTCCTTTCATGGAAGCAAGGTGATGCGCTCAATCGTTGTGCGCGCATCACTGTGCTGGACCGATCTACTGCGACCGTTCACGAGGGAATCGTCAGCGTCAATGGTGAGGCTCAAAGTCTGAAACTCATCGAAGGCGCGAAGTCACCTGTGTTAAGTACTGAGTCCGAAGCCGCGATGGCTGCCGCTAAGAAGGATGCACGGGTCATCGAAGCGCTGGCAAAGCGCGGAGTGACTGATCCGCAAACTCAAGTCCACATGGAAACCTGGCCGATCGGCGCGCAAATTCCGAAGTATCTCGATGATGGTCGACGTTTGGTGTGGACCCCGATGTGGTTTAAGCCCACACCTGAGTCAAACATGTATGCGCACCCTATTAATGGTGTGTACGCAATCGTTGATCTACAGAACGACGAAGTTGTTGGTGTTGAAGACGAGAACGTCACTCCGATACCGATGACGCCTGGCGATTACCGGCTTTCACAAACAGGCGGAAGCGTTGAACTAAAGAGCCTCGAGATTGTTCAGAAAGATGGCGCGTCATTTGACGTGAATGGCTGGCAAATCGATTGGGAGCGCTGGAATCTTCGTGTGGGCTGGGACCAACGTGAAGGGCTAGTGATTCATGACGTGCGATTCAACGACAACGGTGTTGAGCGACGCATTGGTCATCGCATGTCTATTGCAGAACTTGTCATTCCTTATGGCGATCCAAGCCAGGGTACGTATCGCAAGAATGCTTTCGACACTGGCGAATACGGTCTGGGTAACTACACAAACTCGTTGACACTTGGTTGCGATTGTTTAGGCGAAATTGTTTACCTCGATGTTGCACTGGCAAATCCTGAAGGCCAAGTGCGCACGATCAAGAATGCGATCTGTATGCACGAAGAAGATTTCGGCATCTTATGGAAGCACGTAGACATTGATGGCCACGTTGAAGTTCGTCGCGGCCGTCGTTTTGTAGTGTCGTCAATCGTCACGATTAACAATTACGAATATGGCTACTACTGGTATTTCTATCAGGACGGCGCGATCGAGTTTGAAGCAAAGCTCACCGGAATTCTGTTGACACTTTCGGATGCTCCAGGCGTTGATCATCCGTCAGCAACACAAATCGAAGAGGGCTTGTGGGCTCCCTATCATCAGCACACATTCTGTGCGCGCCTTGATCTCGACATTGATGGCACCCAGAACACTGTTATTGAAGTTGATTCAGTAGCTAAACCAATGGGACCAGAAAACGTACACGGTGGCGCTTACATCACGACCCAAGATGTCATCAAGAGTGAAAGCAGCGCTGCACGTCTGCTCGACCTTGCGAAGGCTCGCTATTGGAAGATCGTGAATCCGAGCAAGAAGAATCACGTGGGCAATCCGGTGGGTTACAAGATCCTCGGCAATGTGAATTGCTTGCCACTAGCTTCACCTGATTCAGTTATCGGTAAGCGTGCTGGCTTTATGTATAACCACTTGTGGGTTACAAAGAACACGGCCGAAGAGCGCTACCCTGCAGGCGACTACCCATTCCAGCATGAAGGTGGAGATGGTTTACCTCGTTGGATCAAACAGGATCGTTCGCTTGAAAACACTGACGTTGTCATGTGGTACGTCTTTGGCTTGAATCACATTCCACGCATTGAAGACTGGCCCGTCATGCCAGTCGAACGATTGGGCTTCACTCTGAAACCCGTTGGATTCTTCCGACGCAGCCCTGCCATGGATGTTGCACCTAACCAAGCAAAGTGTTGCTCGGGTCATGGTGACAGCGGTTGCAATTGTGGACACAGCGCAGCGCCTGTTGAATTGCCGCAAGCAAACGCTGGTGGATGCGGTCCCGACTGTAAGTGCGGGAACTAGTCGAAGTTTGGGCCGACTGTGCGAGTGCGCTTGAGTTCAAAGAATCCCGGCGTTTGAGCACACAGCACAACGCCGTCGAATAATTTGCCTGCTGCTTCGCCGCGTGGGATCGGCGAGACAACCGGTCCAAAGAATGCTGTATCAGCGACGTGGATAACTGGCGTACCAACATCCATACCGACTGGATCCATGCCTTCGTGATGGCTGATCTTTAGTGCATCGTCATAGTCGGTCGACGTTGCAGCCTCAATGAGCTCAGCTTCGAGCCCGCATTCGGCCAACGCCTCGGCAATGACCGGCATGTAATCGTCTCCACGTCCTTCGACGTGAATTTTTGTGCCAAGCGCGTTGTAGAGCGAGAGCACTACCCCATCGCCATGCTTTTGCTGGGCGGCGATAACAACGCGGACTGGACCCCAAGCACGCTTCATTAAGTCGACATACTTCTCTGGCATTTCGCGACCATCATTGAGCACTGCAAGCGACATCACATGGAAGCGAGTTGTGACAGGGCGAACTTGTTCAACTTCAAGCATCCATCGCGACGAGATCCATGCCCACGGGCAAATTGGATCGAACCAGAAATCGGCAACCTGTACGTCTTCGCTCATAGATGAAACCTTAGACCCAAGATGCTCGATAGTCCTCTTTGGTGTCAGGATGGGGTGACCCTTTGAAGGAGAAATCTGTGTCTGGCACAAATATCACTCGCGCTGAAGCCAAGGAACGTTCGAGCATCGTTTCGGTTGATTCATACGATGTTGAGCTCGATCTCACGACTCGTGAAGATACCTTTTCTTCGCGAACAGTCGTGAAGTTCGCTGCAACCGAAGGCGCATCGACGTGGATCGATTTCATCGCCCCATCCGTTGACTCAATCACGCTTAACGGCGCGGCACTGGACAACTCTGCACATGATGGTTTCCGCATTCACCTCAACGCGCTTGCGGCCGAGAACATACTCGAAGTTGTTGGACATGGCGCCTACATGACTACGGGCGAAGGTCTTCACCGCTTCATCGACCCAGTCGACAACGAGGTCTACCTTTATACGCAATTCGAAATTGCAGATGCTCGTCGCGTCTTTGCGTGTTTCGACCAGCCAAACCTGAAGGCGACATACACATTCACGGTGAATGCACCGTCGCATTGGAAGGTCACCAGTAACGCGGCAACTCCCACGCCAACACCAGTTCGTGAAGGCGTATCCCAGTGGGCGTTCGACACCACAGTTGTCATGTCGACCTACATCACGGCAATCGTGGCCGGCCCGTACTACGAAGTGCGCGATGAATTTGTTGGCGAATATGGAACCTACCCTTTGGGTTTGTTCTGCCGTGCATCACTTGCTGAGTTCCTTGATCCTGAAGAACTTTTCGAAGTAACAAAGCAAGGCTTCAAGTATTTCGAGGATTCATTCCAAGTTGGCTACCCCTTTGGAAAGTATGACCAGCTCTTCGTGCCTGAGTTCAACGCCGGTGCTATGGAGAACGCAGGTTGCGTGACGCATCATGAGGATTACGTATTCCGCTCCAAGGTCACCCGCTTTGCGTATGAGCAGCGCGCAAACACCGTGCTGCACGAACTAGCACATATGTGGTTTGGCGATCTCGTCACCATGAATTGGTGGGACGACCTTTGGCTCAACGAATCATTTGCCGAATGGGCCGCACATCACTGCAGCGCCAACGCAACGAAGTACACCGAAGCGTGGACGAACTTCGTCAACCAGCGCAAAGCCTGGGGATATCGTCAAGATCAATTGCCCACCACGCATCCGATCTGGGCCGACATGGTCGACCTCGACGCAGTTGAAGTGAACTTCGATGGCATTACATATGCAAAGGGCGCCTCGGCACTTCGCCAGCTCGTTGCCTGGGTCGGTGAAGACAAGTTCATCGAAGGCATCCGTCAGTACTTTAAGAAGCACGCTTGGGGTAACACCGAGCTGAAGGACCTCCTCACAGAACTCGAAGCTGCTAGCGGTCGCGATCTGTCCGATTGGTCGCAACGTTGGCTCCAGACTGCTGGCGTAAACACATTGCGCCCAGAAGTTGTGGTTGAAAATGGCGTCTACAAATCCGTCACAGTGATTCAAGAAGCGCCAAGCGCACCTGAGGGCGTTGAGCAGATATTGCGTCCACATCGAATCGGTATCGGCCTCTACACCCGTGAAAACGAAGACGTATTGTGCACGGAACGATTCGAAATCGATGTTGATGGCGAACGAACCGACGTACCCCAGCTCGTTGGTAAGCCAGTTCCAAACATCTTGCTACTCAACGATGGCGACCTAACTTTCGTCAAGGTGCGACTTGATGATCGGTCGGCTCGTTATTCGGTAAACGATTTGGGTGACATCGAAGATAGTCTTTCGCGCGCCCTAATCTGGAGTGCCGCCTGGGACATGACTCGCGATGCCGAAATGACCACACGTGAATTTGTCACGATGGTTGTCAATACCGACATTTTCGATTTGGAGATTGGCGTAGCCCAGCAGCTCTTATTGCAAGCACGTTCTGCCATTGAACAATTCGGATTGCCATACAAGCGTGGCGAATATCGCGATCTTCTCTTTAGTACTTTGAACGATTGGCTCCAGGACGCACAACAAGGTGGAGATCATCAACTAGCGATTGTGCGCAACATGCTTGCGGTCGCACGCAAACCTGAACATGCCGAGCTTCTTCACGCATGGTTCCGAAACGAAGACGCACCTGTTGGTTTGGCTATCGATACTGACTTGCGTTGGGCATTTGTGTCGCGCTTGGTAGCTATGGGTGACCTACCTGAATCTGCCATCGAAGATGAACTCGCGCGCGACAATACAGCCGGTGGCGAGCGCCAGGCTGCGGCTGCACGTGCCGCGATCGGAACTCCGGAAGCAAAGGCTAAAGCGTGGAGCGCAGCAATTGATTCAGATGAACTCACGAATGCAATCTTGGGTTCAACCATCGGCGGCTTCGCGCAACCGGATCAGCGTCAACTGCTAGCACCGTACGTTGACAAGTACTTTGCCGCTCTTCCTGAAATCTGGAAGACGCGCACCAACGAAATCGCACAAACAATCACGATGGGATTATTCCCATCGCTGTTGGCTTCACAAGATCTCTTAGACAAGGCGGATGCCTTCTTGAATACGGACACTGACGCAGGTTCGACTCGTTTGATTCGCGAGTTACGTGACAATGTGGCGCGAGCACTTCGCTGCCAGGCTGTCGATAAGTAATACGGCTAAATGAGTAAGGCCCGCAGGATTCCTGCGGGCCTTACTCATTGAATCC
>CANFIL010000041.1 GCA_947447095.1 Actinomycetota bacterium
AGACATAGAGCGGAACAATGACAAATCCGCCACCAACACCAAGCAAGCCTGAAAGTAAACCGGCAATGATGCCAACCGCAATTGGTTTAGCGTTGCGATTTAATGCTTGCGATACCGACACTACGCGTCGCTCTTGTGGAAACGAATTGCTGAGAGTAACAAAATCCCTACGACCCAAGCCAAGTACACGAGTCCTGGTTGTTGTAGATCTGAATCACCAGAAAGCCAGGCGTCACCATTGGTAAACGGCAAGCTATGTACGAGCCAGTCCATCCGACCCTTTGCCAACGTTGAAAGTGCAGTGATGATTTGCTCGCCAAGCGTCGCAGTGACAAACGGTAAAACGATTCCGAGTGCAAGATTTCGTGTGAGCACCGTTATTGCAAAGGCAATCACGAGATAGCCCCAGCCAAATACGAAACTTTGCCACAACTGAGGAATGTGCATTCCCGACATTGAGTAGCCTGCAGCATCTGCCGAAACTTTACCTTCAGGTGCCGTAGCGCCAATTACACCAAGCACTGACCACCCTGCCGTTGCAATCAAGACGTAATACACAAACAGAAGGACAAGCTTGGCGATAAAGACACGTTCACGTTTTGGAAATTCGGTGAGTGTTAATCGAATTAGTCCATAACGGTATTCATGTCCGAAAGTTTGCGCTGCAATCACGCTGAGCAAGATCAGGCACAACAAGTTCGACGACGCACTGTAAAGCCCGTTCCACGATTGAGTCGGTCCATTTTTATCCAAATAGATAGGTAGAGCTCCGAGCAAGCCAACAAGAACGAGGTAAGACACCGACATGATCCATGTCGCACGAACACTCCACAAACGTCGCCATTCGTACTTCAATGCGGATATCACTGGGCACCTCCTACGCGGTATTCCTGGGCATTTTCGGTGAGCTGCAAGAAAACGCTCTCGAGGCTGGCGCTTTCGGTGCGCAATTCCAAAATCGGAACTCCTGCAGCAAATGCAATGTGTCCAACACGATCTGAAGTAACTTCTGGTACACGAAGTTCATCCACGCCAGAGGCAACCAGCGTTAGTCCTTGAGCTTGTAATGCTTCGGCTAACTTTCGCGAATCTGTTGTGCGAACGACTACTGCACCCGCGGAAGCACGCGCCAAGAATTCCTTCATTGTTTCAGCCGCAATTAAATCGCCCTTGGCAATGACTACTAAATCGTCAGCAAGCAATTGCATTTCGCTGAGCAAGTGACTGCTCACGAGAACTGATCGCCCTAAGGATGCATAGTGACGTAAGAAATCACGCATCCATTGAATGGACTGTGGATCAAGTCCATTAGCCGGTTCATCCAACATCAATACTTGGGGATCGGCCAAGATCGCGCTGGCCAGACCAAGTCGTTGACCCATGCCGAGCGAGAAACCACCTGGTCGCTTTTTGGCTACTGATTCCAAGCCAACAAGTTCCAGCACTTCGTTAACTCGAGCCTTAGTTACGCCCGATTCCGAACCAAGCATCCGTAAGTGTGCGTACGCGGTGCGCTTGGGATGGAAAAACTTTGCATCAAGGTGCGCGCCGACAACACGCGTGACTGGCGAATGGTGAGTCAACGGCTTACCGTCGAACAACGTGTGGCCGCTGCCAGAGTCAAGTCCCAGCATCAATCGCATCGTTGTTGATTTGCCAGATCCGTTTGGTCCAAGAAAACCAGTGACACGACCAGGCTCAATGGTAAAACTCAGATTATTGACGGCATGAACTTTTTTGAAGTACTTATCTAAATTGATTGCTTCAACACGCATAGTTCACAATAACGCGATACCTACACTTAATACATGACCCAAGCCACGACCTGTGAATACCTAGTCATTGGTGCTGGAATCATTGGGCTAGCGATTGCCCGTGAATTGTCTATGGCTCAACCAAAAGCAAAAATTATTGTCGTAGATAAAGAAAATCGCATCGGCATGCATGCTTCAGGACGAAACTCGGGCGTATTGCACGCGGGTTTCTACTACGCTCCGGATTCACTCAAAGCCGCTCTTACTCGCGACGGCAACACATTACTTCGTGATTTTTTGTCAGAGCACAAAGTCTCGCTTCGCGAATGCGGCAAAGTTGTTGTTGCTTCGAACGAGAGTCAACTTTCCGCACTCGATGAACTTGACCGCAGGGGCAAGGCGAATGGAGTGGAGCTCTATTCAATAAGTGAACGTGAGCTTCACGACTTAGAACCAAAGGCGCGCACTCACGATCGCGCGCTATGGTCGCCATCAACAGCAGTTGCTGATCCCACCGAAGTAATTGCGGCACTCCTTGCGGATGTTCGCACTCGAGGTATCGATGTTCGATTAGGCGAACCTGTCACGACGATCTCGCGGACCACAGTGACAACAAGCGCCGCTGAATATTCACCAGGTCACATCGTTAATTGCGCTGGGTTGTATGCCGATCGCATTGCAACGATGGCTGGGCTTGAACATCCCTACGTGATGCTGCCATTTAAAGGCCTCTATTGGCACTCGAATCTTCCAGCCGGATTCCTCACCCGACATGTATATCCGGTCCCTGATCCTAGAAATCCATTCCTTGGTGTTCACGCAACAGTGACAGTCAACGGTGAAATGAAGATCGGTCCGACTGCAATTCCTGCTTTGTCACGCGAGAACTATGACATGTTCGGTGGAATGTCAGGTCGGGACCTTGGCGAAGTGGCACGCTACCTTCCGCAATTCCTCAGCAGCCCGCATCATGAAGCGCGAAAGCTCATTGCTTCCGAAGTCCCCAAATATCTGAAACACAAACTGGTTGAACAAGCAGCACATCTCATTCCAGGTCTCACATCTTCAATGTTTGACCATCGACTCAAGCCAGGAATTCGAGCGCAACTTTTTGATAAGTCGAAAAAGAGTTTAGAAATGGATTTTGTCGTGCACAACCAAGAAAACTGCACTCATGTGTTGAATGCAGTTTCCCCAGCGTGGACTTCAAGTCTTGCGTTTGCTAAACACGTAGTTGCGGGTATTAGTCGCTCTTAGTGCTTAGTTGTCTTCGGTTCCATCTTCTTCAAGTAATTGATCGATGAGCGCCTCGGCATCAGTGGCAGCCACTGTTGTGGGCGCCTGAGAGAAAACGTCAGCTAGATTTTGGCGACGATCATGAAGCTTTTCATTCATTGAATGAATCGCAATTTCAGACTTGCCAATCGTTTCACGCACACCATTGAACAAATCAAGAAGAGTGCTCACAACATCGCGGTTGTGATCAACCGCCGACAAAATTTGATCGCGGTATTCATTCGCAGCAGCACGAATTGCATCTGCCTCGGAATTGCTCTTGGCTGCGTACGCGCTGATGTCCTTCTTGTTCTGATCGATCGAAGTCTGAGCCTCGGCAAGAATTGCGGCAGCTCGTTCTTGGGCTTCTCGCACTATTTCGTCAGCGCGACTTTGACCTGCCGAAACAACTTCTTGGTTGCGGCGACTGGCTTCTTCGATGGCTGCACGTGTGTCTGCACTTGCACGTTCGTTGATTGCTTGTGCTGCAGCAGTCGCTTCAGTTACTAAGCGTTGGGCTTCAGCAGTTGCATTCGAAAGTAGGGCCTGTGATTCCGCGCGCTTTGCACTCTCGAGTTCACTTAATTCTTGATCGACACGCGCACGTGAAGTTGCAATGTCATTTTCAAGTGCGGTACGCGCTTCAGCGATTTCTGACTCAGCGATTGCGCGGAATTGATTTGCTGCATCAAGTGTTTCTTTCGAACTGCGAGCAGCATCTTCAAGAATGCGAGCAGCATTCGTTTGTGCATTTCGAAGTTCAAGATCAGCATCTTCTTGTGTCGCAGCAAGTAGCTGGCCAGCTTGGTCGCGAGCAGTCTCAAGCGTTGCAGTTGCTTCGCCGCGAAGTTTACGAGCGTCAATATTTGCCGCATCGCGAATGCTGCGAGCATCGGCTTCAGCACTGTTGCGTACTTGTTCACGATCGGTCTCGGCACTTTGAAGAGTTTCAGTTGCTTGTTCAACGAGCTTGGCTGCGCGTGAGCGAGCTGCACGAATGATTACTGCAGCGTCTTCGGCAGCAATTTGCGTGAGCTGATCTTCATCAAGGTCGACAAAGCTTGCACGACCACTGGTGTTCTCTAGTTCCGAGATTCGACCCTGCAAGGTCGCAATTGTTCGCTGCAATTCACCAATGACAGCGTCTGGATTTGTCGACTGCGCTGAATCGAGTTCGTCCGGTCCCTTGAAGAACCGGCCTAAACCTCGGGTGTTTTGATCACTCATGACTTCTCTTCTCCCCCTGATTGAACTATAAGGATAAGGCTTGCAAGTACTAGTCGTAAACCGTTTTAGTCCTCGTAACGACGGCGAGATCCGCCACCTGAACGACTTCCACCGCGATCAGATGAGCCGCGGTAACCGCCACCGGATCGACCCTGGCCGCCGGATCGACGTCCGCCGCCACGATTTCCTTGAGTTTTCGCAGACTTTGGTGCATGCCAAGGTTCACCTGTTGGTTCCTGAGCACCGGTGATCTCGATAAGTTCGCGCGACATTGGCTTGACCTTGGAGACCTCAGGATTCACACCTGCACGACTCATCATGGACAAAACTGACTTCTGTTGACGCGGGGTTACCATCGTGACCACTGCGCCGTCTTCGCCGGCACGTGCGGTACGACCAGCACGGTGTAAGTAATCCTTTGGATCATTCGGTGGATCAATGTGAACGACGAGCGAGACATTGTCGACGTGAATTCCGCGAGCTGCTACGTCGGTAGCAACAAGAACGTTTGTAATTCCGTCCTTGAATTCTGCAAGTGTGCGGGTACGCACAGCCTGTGATTTACCGCCGTGTAGACCGCTGGTCGGAATTCCTTCGAATGCAAGATCCTTAGCAATGCGATCGACGCCGGCCTGTGTGCGAGCAAAGAGAATAGTTTTACCTTCGCGTGCTGCAATTTGACTGATGATCGTTGACTTGTCTTCTGGGAATGCAACAAGCACATGGTGTTCCATTGTCGAAACTGAAGCCTTTGAGGATGCAGTCGAGAACGTAACTGGTTCGTGCAAGTACTTGCGAACAATCTTGTCGACATCGCCATCAAGGGTCGCACTGAAGAGAAGATGCTGACTGTCCTTAGGAATCAAACTCAGTACTTCAACGATCTGTGGCATGAAGCCCATGTCACACATCTGATCAGCTTCATCAAGGATTGAAATTTCAACCTTGTTCAACTTCACGTGACCTTGCTCGACCAAGTCATTAAGACGACCTGGGGTTGCAACAAGAATTGGAACTGAGCGACGTAAAGCATCAATTTGTTTTGCATACGGCATACCGCCGGCGATCAAGCGGATGTCTAGTCCAACTGATTGTGCAAGTGGCATCAGCGCGTCACATACCTGCGCTGCAAGTTCACGCGTTGGAACCATGACCAGACCAAGTGGTGAATATGGTGTTGCCTTGCGATGTGCCAGACGGGTCAGCATCGCTAGACCGAAGGCAAGTGTCTTTCCTGAACCGGTTGCAGCACGACCAAGAACGTCCTTGCCTTCAATTGCGGTTGGGAGAGCCTTGGCCTGAATTGCGAATGGTGCATCAAGGCCGGTGCGCTTAAGAACTGCAATAAGTTCTGGGCTAACACCTACTTCATTCCATTCACTTGTTTGAATTTCTTCAAGATCGGCTTCTGTTAATTCTGGAACCTCAAGTTCACGAGGCGCACGCTTCTTAGGGGCGTCGTCGTAGTCCTTACGCGGTGCGCGCTTTGGTGCATCGTTGTATTCACGTTTTGGTGCGCGGGCTGGGCGATCGTCACTGTAACTGCGTGATGGGCGATCGTCACGAGCTGGACGATCATCGCGCGCAGGACGTGATGAACGTGCTGGGCGATCGTCGTTATAGCTACGCGCTGGACGATCATCGCTGTAACGGGCCGGGCGATCGTCACGTGAACCGCGCGTTGGACGGTCATCGCGTGAAGATGCTGGGCGTGATGAACGTGCTGGACGGTCATCGCTATAACGTGAGGGTCGCTCGTCGCTGTAACGGGCCGGACGATCGTCACGTGAACCGCGCGTGGGTCGGTCATCGCGTGAAGGTGCTGGACGTGATGAACGTGCTGGACGGTCATCGCTATAACGCGATGGTCGCTCGTCGTTATAGCCGCGTGATGGACGATCACTCGACGATGCGCGGCCACGTGATGGAGCACTCTTAGATGCTGGAGCATCCGAGCGTTTAGCGCGGGGCTTGCGATCGTCAGTCTCGCCCTTGGCGCGGGCGGCTAAGGTTTGGTCGCGAGTAGCTTTGGCAGACTTTGCAGCTTTTGTTGCAGTGGCTTTGCGCTTATCGGAAGCGGCTTTCTTTGCAGCAGTGTGGCGGGCAGAGCCCTTTTTCACGCCACTGGCCTTGTTATCAGCACGATCTTTTTCTAGTTTTCGTGCGCGCGGCTTTTTGGGGGAAGTTGTAGACATGGGGAAACCCTTAATTTGATTACTACTTGTGCAGCGGACTACACAGTACGGTGACGTTCACCTGATACCTCTCGGGTATCGCGTGACGCCTAACCAAAAAGTTCGATTCCCTATTTATGGATCGAAACGTAAGAAGCCACTGCCTCCATTATTGCCTAGAAATATGGAGTCCCTTACCAATCAGCTACACGAGAAGGACAAATCCCTGAATTGTCAGGCTCAAATGGCACACTTTCATTTATGTCACCAACAAATCTCGCACTAGTAGCTTTAGCCCTCGCACTCGTTGCCGTCTCGATTATTGCTTTTAAAGGAACTCGTAATTCCGAAGAGCAACCGCAGATTACTCCTGAGGAACTTCGTCGCCAGGTCGCAGACGCAACACGTGAAAGCTTGGTTGCCGCACAGCAAATGTTGACCGAAGCAACACAAGCGCAACTTCAAACCGCGACAAATAGTGTGGAAGCACAAAACCGCGCGGCAACCGTTACGTTGAACGAAATCATCAAGCCGTTGCGTGACACTTTGGCCACACTCGATACCAAGGTGAATGATCTCGAAAAGAATCGCACCGAGGCGTACACGCGCCTGAATGAGCAGGTCATCAACACAAACACCGTACTTAACGCACTTCGCACTGAAACGACCACACTCTCGGGGGCACTTCGCCGAAGTGACACACGTGGGCGTTGGGGAGAGCTTCAGCTCATTAAGTTGATCGAAATGATTGGAATGAGTGAGCATGTTTCATTTGTTGAGCAAAAGCAGCAAGTGGGAGAAGGTATCGGCAAACCTGACGTCACCGTTCAGTTGCCCGGTGATCGCGTTCTCTATATAGATAGTAAAGCTCCGATTGATACTTATCTGTCGGCAGTTGCCGAGACAGATCCGGCCCGCCGAGCCGAACTCATGAAGCAACACGCAACCGTGTTGCTCGGACACGTGAAGGCCCTGGAGAGTCGCAAATACATCGATGATGCACAAGCAATGAATTACGTCGTGATGTTCGTGCCGACTGAATCATCATTGGCGGATGCATGTCAGGCCATGCCCGAGCTCATCGAAGAAGCAGCAAAGCGCAATGTTGCGCTCACCTCGCCCACCTCACTTATTGCAGTTCTCAGTAACATCGCGCGATTGTGGCAAGCCGAAAAGCAAGTTGAAAATGCTGCTGAAATGGCAAAGGCTTCACAAGAGCTTCACTCACGACTCAAGGTCTTTATCAAGCACGTTAGTGGTGTTGGTGAAAGCCTCGAAAAAGCAGTCAAGAACTACAACTCGGCTATCGGATCATTTGAGGATCGCGTCATGCCATCTGCTCGCCGTGTGGAAGCGCTTGGAGACTTCCGGGACCCGATTGATCCAGTTGATCCGATCGAGCTACTTCCACGTGCGACTAGATACTCCAGCGATGAAAACGAACTGACCGAATAGATTACGAAAACGCCTCAGTCGTGAGATTTTCAACGACTATGTGGTCAATGAAAAAGGACTTCCACATGATGGAAGTCCTTTTTCTTTGGCGCGCCCGAAGGGATTCGAACCCCTAACCTTTTGATCCGTAGTCAAATGCTCTATCCGTTGAGCTACGGGCGCAACAAGCACCTACTCTAACCCTGACACGCTGGGCTTGGCAAAAAATGCTTATGTTTAGGCATTCAAAGCATCATCGAGCGCGCTCGATAAGGCAATCAACGAATCCAGGCCAGTAATTTCAAAAACCTTTCGAACCCGTTCAGTACCCACAACTACGTGAAAATCTAAGCTCTTCTCTCGGCACCGCTTGAGAGCTTTTACTACAGTGCCCAATCCCGTTGAATCCATGAAAGTGACTTCACTCAGATCGAGGACTAACCGAGCGCTCGCTTGAGAAATGCCTTCAGTCAGAACTCCGTCAAGCTGTGGAGCGGAGACGAGATCTAGTTCGCCAACAGCGGTGACCACAATTGCCGAATCAACGGTGGTGATGCTGACGTTCATCAAGGCTCCTTGGGTCAATCGGGATAGTTCTAATCTATGGCATTGATGCCTAAGTCAGAGGTAACAGGCACAATCAATACATGAGCCACAATTGGGAAGCCTTGCTGCGAGCCCGATTCAGTGATGACCTGGATATTCGACACATCGAATCACGGGATGCTTCTATTGCAGAACTTCCGAACTGGCTTAACCCGCGAGTCCATCAAGCTCTGACCGAACAGGGCATCACATATCTATGGCAACATCAACGCGATGCTTTGGATGCCTGGAACTCAAACAACAATGTCATCATTGCTACCGGAACGGCCAGCGGTAAGTCGTTGTGTTATCAAATCCCAATCTTGCAATCTGTTGCTGAAAATCCAAAAGCTAAAGCGCTCTACATTTCTCCAACTAAAGCTCTTGCACATGACCAGGCTCGGTCTCTGGCAGAGTTTGCAGTAGAAGCCGCATACATTTGCACGTTTGATGGCGACTCAGATCAACAAGAACGCAAATGGGCACGGGAACACGCAAATGTTCTCATCACCAATCCAGACATGATGCATCACGGAATCTTGCCGCGCCATGAAACGTGGCAACATTTTTTCCGCAATCTCGAAGTGATCGCTATTGACGAATGCCATCTCTACCGAGGCATGTTTGGGGCTCAGGTTTCAAATGTTCTTCGGCGATTCATGCGCATTGCACATCACTATGGTGCCTCGCCTCGTATTGTGATGGCATCAGCCACTGTGTCACAGCCATCTGATCATGCCCACATGTTGACAGGGATCAACTTCACAGCGATTGATCGTGATGCGTCACCGCGAGGCCCACTAACAATTGGACTTGCGCTTCCCCCAAAACTGATTGACAGCGAAGAGAGCCAGCGTCGAACTGCGATTGCAACTACCGCTGATGTACTTGCTGACCTAGTCCTTCACAAGGTGCGCACACTTGCGTTCGTAAAGTCTCGAAAGTCCGCCGAGACGGTTTCTATTTTGGCCAAGCAACATGTCGATGAAGTGGCCAGTGAACTAGCAAGCACAATCACAAGTTATCGCGCGGGTTATCTTCCAGAAGAGCGGCGAGATATTGAGGCACGGCTTCGTACTGGCGATTTGCTTGGTGTTGCCACAACTAACGCGCTGGAACTTGGCGTCGACATCAGTGGACTTGATGCGACCGTCATGGCTGGTTGGCCTGGAACGCGGGCGAGTTTCTGGCAGCAAGTCGGCCGGACTGGACGCGATCAACAAGAAGCTATGGCGCTTCTTATCGCGAGTGACAATCCTTTGGATCAATACTTAGTTCGTCATCCCGAATCTATTTATGACACTCCGATCGAAGCTGCGGTATGCGATCCACAAAACGAAAATGTTATCTATGGGCATTTAGCGTGTGCCGCAGCTGAAAAATATTTAGCTGAACCTGACATTGAACTGTTTGGGGATATCCCACGTGTAACCAAGACTTTGACCAAGCTCGTTACCGATGGCTTGCTACGTAAACGGCCCCAAGGTTGGTTTTGGGTCGGCGAAGGTAGACCTCATGACTTGGTTGACTTGCGCGGCGCAGGTGCTGGACCGTTTCAAATTGTTGAGAAGGAAACTGGGCGCCTGCTAGGAACCGTGGATTGTGACGCTGCGCTTCGCCAAGTTCATGAGGGTGCGGTCTATACACATCTTGGTGAGACCTACGTAGTTGATCAACTTGATTTAGACGATCGTGTTTCACTCGTACATTCCGAGCTCGTAGATTATTCAACTTATGCTCGCGACATTACTTCAGTGACAATTGTTGAAGAGTTGGCTTCCAAGCAATATGGCGCAATCACTATGTCGCGCGGAATGGTTGATGTAACCGAGCAAGTAGTGGCTTTTCAAAAACGACGAAACATGACTGGACAGATCATCGCTGATGTTCCACTTGAACTTCCGCCGTCAACATTGTTCACCCAAGCGATGTGGTGGACGACACCACTAGAAACGTTGAATCAACTTCAATTGATTGACGTAGCCGGATGCATGCACGCGGCTGAGCATGCAGCAATTGGCTTACTGCCTCTTTTCACGTTGTGTGATCGATGGGATATCGGCGGGGTCTCATTTGCAGAGCATCCAGATACAGGTCTTGCAACCGTATTTATTTATGACGGCTACTCCGGAGGAGCTGGATTCTCATTCCATGGATATGACCATGCCCCGCAGTGGTTGGGTGCTACTCGAGACACAATTGCTGACTGCTCCTGTAAAGAAGGTTGCCCTGCGTGTGTTCAATCACCAAAGTGTGGAAACAACAACCATCCGCTGGATAAACACGCGGCTCTGACCCTACTCACCTATTTGCTGAACAATTAATTCGCTCCGGCTCGAGCCTGCGCAGTCAGTTCAACAATGTGACCCGCGACGTCAATCGAATCCGAGATCCAAACACGCACATCAGTATTGCCCACGACACAGTTCGTCATGCGTGACTGATTCCTCAAGGCAATCTGGGCAGCCAAGAGGCATGCTGTGTCCGCGTTTAATGCCAGGGCATTTGCTCCGGCGATCGCGGAGGCATCGGCCGCGCTTTGCGTATGCCTTTGTCCAACAACTAGCTGGCTAAAGAGAATCGCTATTACAGTCGTGAAGAGAATGACGATCGTCAGTGTGATCGTCACAATAGTGATACTTCCTTCCTCGTCACATCTCAATTCACTGTCCAAAGTTGCCGCCTTCAATCGATGACGTCATAGATGCTGAGAGGTTCACTGCGTCATGTAATGCGGTGAGCGGAACGTTTACTTGCTTTGTTGCATCGACCGAGACGACTGAGTCATGACTAGAAACAACCACTGCGATGTGATGTGCCTGTGCCTTATCAATGAGTTCAACCACCGAATCTCCTCTGGCTGCCGTTCGCGAGATTGTCGCTACTGTCGATTGCAATTCGAGTTGACTCACACATACGTTTATTGACCACATGCCAATTGCCGTCATGAAAACAAGTGCAGGCAGAACGACTGCGAATTCAGCTACTGCATAACCAGCATCATCCAGGGGGTTCAGTCGTCTTCTGAACCCCCGAATGTCGTTCCTAAAAGGAACCAAAAAGTGAAGTAAATGCATGCTTCAATACCTGCATGATGAATCCTTGAACTTCAGGGCTGGTCAAGATTTTGATCAAAATGCCAGCAAGGCTGGCCGTTGCAACCGTTC
>CANFIL010000042.1 GCA_947447095.1 Actinomycetota bacterium
AGCCATTCGCTACGGATTCGAGCTGTAGCAATCGCACTAGCTTGCGTCATTGGCATGGGATGGATTGGTTGGCAGTTGCTTACTCACAACTTCAATAAATCTGATGTGCCGGTCGCTATTTTGGCCAGCCCGCTCCCATCGACTTCGCCCTCCCCAAGCAACTCAGCGCTTAATCCAGCAGTAGAAATTGCAGCGGTCACTGATTACGACCCGTTTGGCGACCAGACCGAAAATCCAGGTCAGACGGCTTTAGCAGTTGACGGCAACGTATCGAGCGCATGGAACACAGTTAACTATCGACATGAAGACATGGCTGGAAAACCTGGCGTCGGCCTTTTGTTGGATCTGGGCGCTCCCCGACCAGTAAGTTCTGTGGACCTTACTTTTTTGCAGTCCGGCGTTTCAGTTTCCATCTTTGTCAGTGATTCAAGCGCGCCTGATGTCACTACTGCACAACTACTCGGCGAACTAAAGAATGCAGGGACCAGAGCGATTATTAAGTCGCCTCGAGCAATCTCTGGGCGTTATGTCCTAGTTTGGTTGACTCAAGTTCCCCAAACACCAGATGGCAAATACGCCGCAGGAATAGCAGAAATCACAATTGGGTTGTAGTGATTAGCGCATTCGCTTTTGTGAAATGCGTGAACCGATGAGCAAGTCCACCAGGACCTAATCATAAGATTGCTCGGAAGCTACTTTAGGGGCACACATGTCACAGGACGTTCGCGAAGTCATCATTGTTGGGTCTGGCCCAGCCGGTTACACCGCAGCTATTTATGCGGCTCGCGCCCAACTCAACCCAATTATTTTCGAGGGCGCAATCACCGCTGGTGGTGCACTTATGAATACAACTGAGGTAGAGAATTTCCCTGGCTTCCCAGAAGGTGTCATGGGCCCACAGCTTATGGAGAACATGCGCGCTCAGGTAGCTCGTTTTGATGCTCAACTCATTACCGATGACATCACCAGCATGGATCTGACAGGACCTATTAAGAGCGTGACCGATGGTGAAGGCAATACTTATCAGGCTCGATCCATCATTTTGGCGATGGGTTCGGCTTACCGCAAACTTGGCATTGATCGCGAGCAGGACCTTTCTGGTCATGGTGTTTCGTGGTGTGCAACCTGCGACGGTTTCTTCTTCCGCGATCAAGACATTGCAGTAGTTGGCGGCGGCGACTCAGCAATCGAAGAGGCGACCTTTTTGACTCGTTTTGCTAACTCAGTGACATTGATTCATCGTCGCGATGAACTTCGCGCTAGCAAGATCATGGCCGATCGCGCGCATAATGATCCAAAGATCAAGTTCGCTTGGAATAGTGAAGTAGCCGAATTGCATGGCGACCCAAAGCTTTCTGGCGTCACACTGCGCGACACCAACACTGGTGAACTTCGCAAGCTTGATGTCACGGGCCTCTTCGTCGCCATTGGTCACGATCCGCGCTCGGAATTGATTAAGGGCGTTGTCGATCTCGATGCCGAAGGATATGTCGTTACCCAGGGCACATCAACGGCCACAAACGTCGAGGGCGTTTTTGCTTGTGGCGACTTGGTTGACCACACCTACCGCCAAGCAATCACTGCAGCCGGCTCCGGGTGCAAGGCAGCCCTTGACGCTGAACGCTTCTTGGCGCACTAAATCCAAATCAACGCGCACCACAAATACCCCGCATCTATGCTGTAGATGCGTACTAATCGAAAGAGAAATGAGGCAAGCACATGGGTGCTCTATCCGCAGTTACCGACGCTGATTTCCAGTCGGTCGTGCTTAACAGCACAAAGCCAGTTCTTGTTGATTTCTGGGCCGAATGGTGTGGTCCATGCAAAATGGTTTCCCCAATTCTTGAAGAAATCGCGGCGCTACACGGCGACAAGATCACCATCGTGAAGCTCAATGTTGATGAAAACCCAGCAACTGCAGCCAATTACGGCGTCACATCGATTCCAACGATGAACGTCTACCAAGGCGGCGAAATCGTCAAGCAGATCATTGGCGCAAAGCCAAAGGCAGGTCTGCTCGCGGATCTGGCTGCATTTATCTAACCCACAATCGTGCCCACTTCAGTATTGCGGCTCGGCGATCAAGGACCCGGTGTAACCGAGGTACGTGAACGCCTTGCCCAGCTTGGCTTTTTGCCAGCGGAAACTGAGGTGGGCGTCGATGTGTTTGATGCCAGTGTTGAATCTGCTCTCAGGGTTTTTCAACAAAGTCGTGGCTTGACCGTTGATGGCATCGCTGGTCCACAGTCATTGCGCCGTCTTGAAGAAGCACGCTGGACAATCGGTGATCGGGTACTTACCTATGCGCCCTCGCACCTATTACACGGTGAGGATATTGCGCAGCTGCAACAACGTTTGCTCGAATTGGGTTTCGCACTTGATCGTGTTGATGGCGTCTTCGGCAGGAACACAGACAAGGCCGTGCGTGAGTTCCAACTCAACGTCGGACTAGAAGTAGATGGCATCGCTGGGCCAGAAGTCTTCCAAGCTCTTGCGCGATTGGCGCGAACAGTTTCGGGTGGAAACCAAGAACATTTGCGCGAACTGGCAGGCGTCGAGAGCGTTCAGCGCTGGCAAACCCTTGATTCTGCTGTAGTTTTTGTCGATCCCAGCAGTTCAACCCGCACTTTTGCCAACTCGGAACTGAGCGAGGCCGAGGTGTGCCGCGACATTGCAAATCGTATTGAGGGTCGGTTGCTCACTACCGGCGCACAGGTCATCATTGCCAAATCGCTCACTGATTCGACTTCAGATGAACGCGAGCGCGCACAAATTGCGAACGGTCTGAAAGTGGATCTTGTGATTTCACTTCGCTGTGACGAGGCAAATACTGATGGTCCACACGGAGTCGCAACGTATTACTTCGGCCACGAATACTCTCGGTCTGCAACTGGCCTGCGCCTGGCTGAACTCATTCAGGAAGAAATCACTCGAGCCAGCGAGCTCCTTGATTGCCGAAGCCACCCAAAAACCTGGGATCTGCTTCGATTAACTCGCATGCCAGCCGTGCGCATTGAGTTGGGCTATTTGAGTAGTGCAGTAGACCGATCCATCTTGGCCGATGAAGGCGCTCGTGATTCCATAGCGCAAGCAATTACCTCTGCTGTTGCTCGGTTGCTCGCACCGCGAATTGGTTAAGAATCAGATTGTGATCTAGATCACATTACCTAGACCGATTCGCCCACACGTTATCCACCGATAAATCGTTGCCGATGCAGCTATCGTCCCCGGTCCAAGTGCTACTTAATTGGTTCGCCGAACATTCCACGCTTTGGTGGGTCCACAATTTCAACGATGCGACGCAAGTCCTCAAGTGTTGCAAACTCAATGACAACCTTGCCCTTAGTTCGTCCCACTTGAACGGTTACGCGAGTATCGAGACGCTCTGACATACGGCGTCCCAGATCAGCAAGGCCAGGTGCGCTGATCTTGCCCTTCTTCGTAGCGGTACTCGAACCCTTTGCCGATCCGGATCCATCGACGAGACCAACGGAAACAATCTCTTCAACGCTGCGTACAGATAGACCCTCGGCAACAATTCGCGCTGCGAGTTTCTCGATGGCAGCGGGATCCTTCAAGCCCAACAATGCTCGGGCATGTCCTGCGGACAGTACGCCTGCTGCAACCCGTCGCTGAACCGCAGGTGGCAGGTTCAGTAGACGGATTGTGTTTGTGATCTGAGGACGTGATCGACCTAACCGCGAGGCCAGCTGCTCTTGAGTACAGCCGAAGTCTTGCAAGAGTTGCTGATAGGCAGATGCCTCTTCCAAAGGTGTGAGCTGGGAACGGTGCAAGTTCTCCAGCAATGCATCGCGCAACATATCATCGTCTGATGTCTCACGAACCAAGACTGGGATGGTCTTCAGTCCAGCTTTTTTCGCTGCCCGTAGACGTCGTTCACCAGCAATAAGTTCATAACCCGCGCCCTGGCTGCGAACCACAATCGGTTGTAATAAGCCGACTTCTTGGATGGAAAACACCAACTCAGCGAGCGCTTCTTCATCAAAAACCGTTCGTGGCTGACTTGGGTTAGGCGTGACATTTCGGATCGGTACCTCAAGCAGTGTTAGTCCAGCCACTTGCATCGGGCTTTCGCCAGCTATGACACTGACTACTCCAGCGGGTGCTTTGCCCTTTGGGGCCGCGCTTTTCTTGGCCGGAGCACTTGCTTTGGTTGGGACGGCCTTTTTAGCGGGCGCCCCTGGCTTTGCGCCAGCTAGTTTCTTAGCAGATTGGGGACGATCGGTTGTTCCACGTGAAACATTCGGAATGAGGGCGTCGAGCCCTTTTCCTAAACTCTGTCGTTTTGCCATGATGTTCCCTTCTAGCTACGTTCCGTAATTTCGCGAGCTGCAGCCAAGTAGGCCACTGCTCCCGTTGAACCTGGGTCATACGTCATCACGGATTGCCCATGTGATGGTGCTTCTGCTACATACGTTGAACGAGGAATGACCGAGGTGAGTACCTTTTCGCCAAAATACTCACGCACCGATTCAGCCACTTGGGCTGACAGGTTTGTATTGGTGTTGAACATGGTGAGCAATATTGTGCTGACTTCAAGGCCTGGATTCAGGCGATCTCGAGCGAACTCAATGGTTTGCAGCAGTTGTTGAACGCCTTCGAGGGCATAAAACTCGCATTGAATCGGGATGAGAACTTCAGTAACCGCAGCCAATGCGTTAATTGTCAGCATGCCCAAACTCGGTGGACAATCAACAAATACATAGTCCATTTCATATTCCGCAAGGAAATTGTCTAAAGCTTCGCGCAATCTGAAGGGTCGTTCTTCATCCGACACCGTGGTGATGAGTTCGATGTCTGCGCCGGCGAGATCCAGAGAAGCCGGCAACACCCACAATGAGTCATAGCCTGGTGCGGCCACCATTGCTTCTGCAATGGGCTCTTGCGAAACCAGGACGTCGTACGTTCCAGCAGTATCAACCTGGTGATCGACACCAAATGCAGTTGATGCGTTTCCTTGTGGATCAAGGTCAATCAGGAGAACTTTCAGTCCCGCCAAACCCATGGAAGCGGCAAGGTTTACTGCAGTGGTGGTCTTACCAACGCCACCTTTTTGGTTGGCGACGGTCAGCACACGCGTTTCTTGCGGTGCGGCAAATGTTCCTTTTAAACCACGGCGTACATAGACGGCTGCGGCAGCCGCACTAGCTAACGGCGTATCTTCATCATCAAAACTCACGAAGACCTCCAATGCGTCAAGCGTATGGCTTGGACTAGAAGTCTAGGAACTCACCCTGACCACTGTGGTCAATGGATCCACAAGGCCGTTTCCACATAACACGATTTCCGCAGTGCGGTTCTTCAGCACTTTGGCAGCTTCTTCAATTTCCGTTGGAGCCGAGGACCCCTTCATTGCAAGCACTTGTCCGCCAGGTGCAACTAAGGGCAACGCCCAAGTGAGCAATTTATTAAGCGGTGCAACTGCTCGTGCGGTAACAATCTGTCCCTTTGTTACTGGAACGTCTTGGGCTCGACCACGCAAAACCTCTACGCGCTGCCCGATCTGAAGGTCAGCGATGACTTCATTGAGGAAATCGCAGCGGCGTTGCAGCGGTTCAATAAGAGTCACATGAATGTCTGGTCGCACAATGGCAAGGACTAGTCCAGGTAATCCTGCACCACTGCCGATATCTATAACCCGAGCATCTGCTGGGATGAGTTCTGCCATCGCAGCACAGTTTGCGATATGCCGATCCCAAATGCGATCCGTTTCGCGCGGACCGATCAAACCACGCTCAACACCGGCAGTCGCAAGCCATTCGGCATAGCTAGTAAGCCCCGAAATTGCTTCCGGAAACTGTGCAAATAACTGGTCGCGGGACAATTCAGGCTGCTTATCGGGTTAGCAATGTTTCACGTGAAACAGATGCAGTTATTCGCCAGCTGGCTGAACAATGATGCGACGGTTTGGATCTTCACCCTTTGATACGCTGCCTGCGCCGGCTGCTGCAACAGCATCGTGAACGATCTTTCGTTCAAACGCATTCATTGCTCGCAACTCAACTGGCTCTCCAGTTTCAATTGCCTTCTGCGCTGCTTCGGTACCAATCTTGGTCAGAGATTCGCGAGCTTGGGCTCGATAGCCCGAGACGTCCAACATCAAACGTGAACGTTCACCGGTCTCGCGGGTAACTGCCAACCGCGTCAATTCCTGAAGTGCATCGAGTACTTTGCCCTTGTCGCCGACAAGCATGTCAAGGTCTGCACCAACGATGCTCACTGATGCACGGTCATTCTCGACATCCATATCGATGTCACCATCGAGGTCGGCAATGTCGAGTAAGCCCTCTAGGTAATCGGCTGCTACGTCGCCTTCTTGTTCTAACTGCTTAATACGATCTGACATGGTTAGTACCTTTCTTTAAAACTGATGTTTCACGTGAAACGAATTAACGCTTCTTCTTTGGCTTCTTTTTTGGTTGATTACGAACAACGCGTTCGCCGTCTTCAGCGAGGTCTGCTTGCTCGGATGAATCTGAAATTGCAGTTTTTCCCTTTGTTTTAGCCTTGGCTTCCTTGCGTGCCATCAAGGCTTCATGAGCGGGAGTACCCTCTTGCGGGCTATTGCGAATGACGTAGAACTGTTGACCCATGGTCCACAAGTTGGTCGTAAACCAGTAGAGCAAAACACCAACAGGGAAGTTAATACCTGAGACCGCAAAGATAAACGGGAAGACATAGAGCAACACTTTCTGCTGCTGCACCATTGGGTTGCCCGGTGCGGTGTTCTTCACGATGAGCTGACGCTGGGTGATGAATGTGGTCGCTGTCATCAAGATGATCAAAACGAGAGTCACCCAAAATGTTGCAGTCGGGTTATCCGTCTCGGCGCGATGAGTAAATGTTCCGTAGATCGGTGCACCAAAAATTTTGGCGTTGCGCGCTTGGGTAACAAGCTCTGGTGTCATCGCACCAATTGCTTTGTTCTGGGCAATGCCATTAAGCACTCGGAACAATGCGAAGAAGATTGGTGCCTGAGCCAAGATCGGCAGGCAGCTAGACAGTGGGTTGGTTCCTGTGTCCTTGTAGAGCTTCATCAATTCTTGTGATTGACGCTCACGGTCGCCGGCGTACTTCTTTTGGATTTCTTTTACCTGCGGCTGAATCAACTGCATGTTGCGTTGACTCTTGATCTGCTTAACGAAGAGCGGGATCAACATCACGCGAATCAAGATGACGAGGCAAACAATCGACAAGCCCCATGCCCAACCGCTATCTGCTGGCACAACGTTGGAGAGCAACGAATGGAATTGGACGAACACCCAACTCACAATGGACTCAAGCCAATTCAATGGGTTCATGAGGACACTACCTGCCTATTCAATGTAGTTGAACTTTCAATTACTTTTGGGTTTCTCCAGGTGCCTTTTGCCGGCACAGGATCAAGGCCGCCATCGGCCCATGGATTGCATCGCGCAATGCGCCAAGCAGTTAAAGCGATTCCTTTGGCTGTGCGATGGGTCTTGATTGCTTCGAGCCCATAATGCGAACAGCTTGGGTAATAGCGACACACTGGGCCAAGCATGGGGCTAATCGTCATTTGATATAGCCGAATCATGCCAACGCATACTCCGACAAGTAACGCGCCAATCGTTCTATCCCACATGTGCTTAACCAGTTTCACGCCGCACTCGCCTTTTTTGCCGAAGTGACGAAAGAATCTCGCAATTGTTCAAAGCTAGCTTGATCACAACCGGGCAGCGCACGAACGACAACATCGCTGGTTTGGGGCAATAAAGGGGCGTTTTCTATGGCCAAATGGCGTAATTGTCTGGTCACACGATGGCGAACCACTGAATTACCCACGTTTTTACCTACCGCAAAAGCAAATCGAGTTTGAGATGTGCTGCCTGGGGCGACGTGCAAAACAAGCAGTTGGCTAGCAAATCTACGCCCACCACGCAGAACTAATGTGATTTCAGTAGATTTTCGCAGCCGAGCCTCGGCCGAAAGCATTTGGAATTAAGCCGAAAGCTTCGAGCGGCCCTTAGCGCGACGAGCTGAAAGAATGCCGCGGCCAGCACGGGTGCTCATACGCTCACGGAAACCATGGGTCTTCGCACGACGACGATTGTTTGGCTGGAATGTGCGCTTTGACATTAGAGAACTCTTTTCACCGGCAGATTAGTTAAGCGAGCGACTCGCCAACGGACGTTCACGCTTATAACGTGAACATTCGAATTGCGCGTCGATAGCGACTTACCAAAGATACGGGCAAGGTTCTCACTTGGTCAAACTCAAACACCCTGCCAAAGATCTATATTTCGCAGGCAAATAAATTACATCCACGTAGTTTTACCCAATTGTGGATAACCGCTTGTCAAAGACTATCCACAGGCCGTAGTGTCCGTAGTCCGACTTGTGGATAACGACAGAGGTGCCCATGGATGAACAAGATCTAGGTCTCGTGTGGACTAAGACTCTCGAAGCGCTGTCCTCCGGAATCTTAACTAATCAACAGCGCGCGTTCGTCGCCTTAACGCAACCCATGGGTGTTGTTGGTGACACCGTTTTGGTTGCAGCTCCAAATGCTTTTAATAAAGATGTGCTCGAGAGCCGCCTGTCCCCCATCGTGTGCGACGCCCTTTCAACAATCATGGGCCGCGAAATGAAAATTGCAGTCACCATCGATGAGTCAATTGCTCAAGACCTTGATGAAGTCGCTATCGATGAACTAGCTGACTCAACGTATGCAGATTTTGTTCCAACTGGTTTGACCTCCGAGCCAAATCCTGCGCTGCCCCCAACCGGTAGTCGCGGACCTGCTCCGGCACCGCGAACTTCTGAAGAAGGCAGCCGACTCAATCCCAAATACACCTTTGACACGTTCGTTCCAGGCTCGTCGAATCGGTTCGCACACGCTGCTGCTCGCGCGGTAGCTGAGCAGCCGGCCAAGGCATACAACCCGTTATTCGTCTATGGCGAATCTGGTTTGGGTAAAACTCATTTGCTGCATGCGATTGGTCATTACACCCGAACTCTTTATGCAGGAACGAAAGTTCGTTACGTCAGCAGTGAAGAATTTACAAACGAATTTATTAACTCGATCCGTGACGACAAAGCGAAAGATTTCCAGCGTCGCTACCGGGACGTGGATGTTTTGCTTGTTGATGACATTCAGTTCTTGTCCGGAAAAGTCCAGACCCAGGAAGAGTTTTTCCATACTTTTAACACTCTTCATAATGCCAACAAACAAATTGTTGTCACCTCTGACTTGCCGCCAAAACAACTTCAGGATTTCGAAGATCGTATGCGATCACGTTTCGAATGGGGCCTCATTACTGATGTGACCCCGCCTGACCTTGAAACACGTATCGCGATTCTTCGCAAGAAGAGTGCGCAAGAACGTTTGAGTGCACCCCCTGAAGTTTTGGAATTTATTGCTTCCAAGATGTCGACAAACATTCGCGAACTTGAAGGTGCACTCATCCGTGTGACTGCATTCGCAAGTTTGAATCGTGCGCCCGTTGACCTCGGCCTTGCTGAACTTGTCCTTAAGGATCTCGTGACAGATGCAGCTGGTCCTGAAATTTCTGCCGGTCAAATCATGGCAGCGACGGCTAATTATTTCGGCGTCACACTTGACGACCTCATTGGTGCGAGCCGTTCTCGTGAACTCGTTGAAGCTCGACAAATTGCTATGTACTTGTGTCGCGAAATTACCGACTTATCGTTGCCAAAAATCGGGCAGCAATTTGGCGGCCGGGATCACACAACAGTTATGCACGCCGATCGTAAAATTCGACAGCTCATTGCCGAACGGCGCAGTTTGTACAACCAGGTCAGTGACCTCACGGCTCGTATCAAGGCCCAATCCCGACAAATCTCTTAACGTTAACTATCCACAGTCACACAAGTCACACAAGTCACTTCTCAACACATTGTGGATAACCATGGGGATAAGGCCTTAAGGGCAGTTTTCCTGTGTGGATCCTGGTTAAAACCTAGTGAACATCCACACTAAACCTGTGGATAGCTGTGGATAACTTTCTTCCTATCCCCTGATGTGTCTGATTTCATCAACATTTCCACAAGTGCCCTGTGGGTAAGAAAATGACATTTATCAGGGATATCTTCCTTTATCCCCTTTTCCACAGCACCTATGACTACTACTAAAGATATATTTGGCGAATCTGATGTGACCAAGACTGGTCCCAAAACTGGGGACAAACTTCTCAAAGTTGAAATCTTGGGGAATATTTCTTGTTCTGGGGGACTGCTTGAATACCCTGTCACCTAGGCGTGGCACTATGAAGTCCTCGTAACATAAGAAAAAGATTTGGTCGAAGGTGAGTTACCCGTGAAGTTTCGTGTAGATCGTGATGCCATGACCGATGCGGTCTTGTGGGCATCACGCACATTGCCTAGCAAGTCGACCCAACCACTTCTAACCGGCCTTCATCTCGTAGCTGACAAACAAGGTCTTGTACTTTCCGGTAGCGATGCTGATGTCAGTGCTCGAGCATCACTGGATGCTGCTGTTGGTGAACAAGGAACTGTTCTTGTACCTGGCCGACTCCTTGCCGACATCACACGATCATTTCCAAGTGCATCAACAATTGAATTTATTGTCGAAGGTTCTCGCGCAGAAATTACGTGTGGCAAATCAAGTTTCACAATTCCTACGATGCCGGTTGCTGAATACCCACCGTTGCCATCAATGCCTGACATCAGTGGAACTGTTACTGGCAATGAATTTGCAGCAGCTGTCGCTCAAGTTGTCGTCGCATCATCACGCGATGAAACACTTCCAGCATTTACCGGCATCAAAGTCGATGTTGAAGGTTCAACGATCACCATGGCTGCAACCGATCGCTATCGCCTAGCTGTACGAGAGTTTGATTGGTCGCCACAATCAACATCCATCAGCACACACGCTTTAGTGCCTGCAAAATTTATGTTTGATACATCAAAAGCGTTGTCACACAACTCAGCCGTATCACTTGCATTCACAAGTTCAAGTGAAGGTCTCATTGGTATCGCTGGAGACAATCGTCAAACAACCAGCCGACTACTTGCCGCAGATTTTCCTAAGTATCAAACATTGCTTCCAAACGAATCAACCAGCGTTGCACAAATCAGCACAGCAGTTCTTATCGAAGCCGTAAAGCGCGTGTCACTTGTTTTGGATCGTGAAGCTCCAGTAAAGATTCACTTTGCAAACGGCGAAGCAATTATTTCCGGCGGTGGCGGTAGCGGCGAAATTGCTGAAGCGCGCGAACATGTTGAGTGTGCACTCTCTGGTGACGAAGTAACGATTGCTTTTAATCACCAGTTCTTACTTGATGGGCTCGGCGCTATCGATGCACCCGTTGCTGTTGTGTCAATGACAGCTCCACATCGCCCAGCAATTATTACCGGCGCAAAAGAAATTGATGCCGAACAGCTTGATGCATTTAAGTACTTGCTCATGCCTATTCGCCAGCCGTAATTAGTGTGCTTGTCTGATGCGAATTAGTTCGCTGGAGTTAGGTGACTTCCGTA
>CANFIL010000043.1 GCA_947447095.1 Actinomycetota bacterium
GATCCATAAATATCGGTACCAGAAGATTCCACCACGCCACTTACACGGGCAGGGATAATTTGAAGTTTGCCACCCCCGGGAAAGCCAGTGATAACTGCCGAGTCATTCCGCGCTCCAACGTTCCCCAGCACCGCAACTTTAGTGTCCAGGCTTTTTACATAAAGGACAGCGACATCGGCGCGAGGATCAAAGAATACGACTTTGCCCGATCGCAAGGCACCCTTGCCTTTCACTCGAACACCAACAGTTTCGATGCCCGCTACTACATGTGCATTGGTGAGAACGTAGTGACTCGCGAAGACAAATCCGCTACCACTTAGTCGCGCCTGACAACTTGGTGCGTCTCCTTCTACCCGCACGACTGAGTCCAACGTCGCACGGATGGCAGAGGCTTTGGCTAAAGCTGAATCAGGTTCGGCGACTTGATCAACAAGTAAAGACTCAACTAAGCCAGATGGGATGTGAAAGCTCAGAACCGACTGACGTACTTCATCGATTCCATCGCGGAGCACATCTGGCATGCGCGAATCAAGCTCTGCAATAACTCGCGAATCGCCTACTGCAGTTGTTGTTTGTGATGCTGGCAGCGTGAGTATCAAACTTGCCACGATCCATGTCAATACGCTCCAGATCATTAGAGATATTGCGGAACCGCCGGCACTATCAAGAGTCCGAATTGGTTTCCATGACGTTGCTTTGCGCATTCGAACGCCGATGGACGCTCCTGTCGAACTTCCAAAACTAACAAGCACTATTGCAATGACGACATAGATTCCTAAGCTCATTCCATGCAGTGAACCTTGCTCTGAGAGTTTGCTCACCAGTTCCCGAGCAATTACGGCACCCAGAATCATTCCGATGAATGACATGAAGCTCACAATGAGACCCCGTCGCCATCCGATAAATCCCATTACGACCAAGAATGTAACGAGTGCGAGGTCTAACCCATGAGCCGTCACTATGACGTCCAGGACACTTGATGAGATTCGGGTACGTCAATGATTTTGGTGTCATCCCAGTCACGCGCTATTCCAGCAAGGTCAAGTAGCTGCGAGAGCACGCCTCCAGTGAATCCCCACACCACCATGTCACGTACAAGGAAAGCGGGACCTAAGAATCCACTGCGAGTCATTACACGCACGCGATTTGCTGGATCAACTAACTCGCGCAACGCGATATGATGAACCGCCGCGACTTCACGTTCCTCGTGAGAAGTAACTTCATGAGGCTGTGACCACCACGCCAAAACCGGCGTGATTTTGAATCGTGAGGGCGCAAGCCACAACTGCGGTAACTCTGCAATGACTGAAACTGATGCGGGATCCAAACCGATTTCTTCTTGGGCTTCTCGAAGTGCTGCATTCGTTGCACTGTCATCGTCGGCATCTATGGCCCCACCAGGAAAAGCTGGCTGTCCCCCATGATTGCGCATGTGACTTGGGCGTTCGATCAAGGTGACGCTTGGTTCACCATTCATCTCACTAAACAAAATAAGAACTGCTGCTTCGCGCTCTTGCGAATCTGGGACGGGCTGCCATGACAATTGTTCAGTAGTTAAAGATGGCGCTACTTCGGCTAGTGGCATAAACCATGCGGGCAACATCATGATGTGCTCGACTTTACGAGTCGGGCCAATGACTCGTTCGTAAGTTCACCAAATTCATAGTCAACGATTTTGTTTTTAGCATTAACAGCAAACGTCACTGGCAATCCGTTCACTCTCAGTGCCTTCATCAAGGTATCTTGCACATCAACATAGATCGGGAATGCTGCGTGCGTGGATTTCACGAGTTCCGTTGCGGTGTCAGTGCCAGCCGTAGAAAGTGCTAGATCACCAACGTTGATGGCAACGACGTTGCTGGCATACGGCGACTGAGCAATCAGTGGCATTTCTTGGGCGCAGGCAGAACACCATGATGCCCACAAATTTATGACAACGGGCTTACGCAAATCACTGGAACTGATTTCCGTAGAAGTGCCCCAAGGCAGCAGTGAAGTGCTTGGCATTTCCGAGACAGTCCATACATTTTGAGTTGGGCTCGATGTTGTAACGGGTGTTCCAGCTACGTCAGAAGATTCCGGAGTTTGCGAACAAGCTACTACCAAGAAGAGCGTCAGTGCATAAAGGATCCGCTGCTTCACGAGTCCTCCATCTTGGCTAATTTGCCAGCTGCCACTGGGTCAGTGGGACCCTCTCCGAAGGAAGGACACATACTTGCGAGCGGACACACGCCACATGCCGGTTTACGTGAATGACAAATTCGTCGTCCCAAAAAAATTAATCTGTGGTTAAGCAGAATCCACTCTGAATCATCAAAGAGTTTCATCAAATCGAATTCGACTTTAACTGGATCAGTATTTGATGTCAGACCCAAACGACGAGCAATGCGCCCTACGTGAGTGTCGACAGTAATTCCTGGGACACCGAACGCGTTTCCTAAAACGACATTTGCAGTTTTGCGTCCTACGCCGGGAAGTTTGACCAGTTCATCAAGAGTTCCTGGAACTTCTCCGTTGAACTTTTCTAACAATGTCGCAGCTAGTCCTTGAATGGAGGCTGCTTTATTGCGATAAAAGCCGGTGGACTTCACCGCCTCTTCAATGTCAATGCGTGGCGCACCAGCCAAGGCTTTCGCATCCGGGTAGCTAGCAAACAGAACTGGGGTAACCATGTTGACCCGCTTGTCTGTGCACTGTGCAGACAGAACGGTTGCAACAAGAAGTTGAAGTGGGTTGTCAAAATCCAGTTCGCATCGTGCGTTAGGGAAAGTTGAAGTGAGTGCGGCATTAATTAGTTGCGCGCGTTCCCGCTTCGCTTTGAATGATTCTGCCCGTGCCACATCCCAAGCCTAAGCGAATACGCACAGGGGAAAACCTCAGTGATTACGCTACTTAGCGCGACGTGAGAGACGTTCGATGTCAAAGATTTCGACGCAACGGGTTTCTAGGCGGATCCACCCACGACTGGCGAAGTCCGCCAGTGCTTTATTCACTGTTTCTCGCGAAGCACCTACCAGCTGAGCAAGTTCTTCCTGAGTGAGATCGTGGTTAACCAATAAGCCACTAACAGTTCGCGTTCCGAATTTTTCGCCAAGTTCAAGGATTGCTTTTGCCACTCGGCCGGGCACGTCAGCAAATACAAGGTCAGACATGATTTCGTTCGTGCGACGAAGACGATGTGCCAGTGCCTGCAGAAGTGCTTGCGCCACTTCTGGTCGGCCGTTCAGCCACGGACGCAAATCTGTGTTTCCCAAACCAAGAACTTGAGAGTCCGTAACCGCAACAGCAGTTGCGGTACGAGGACCTGGATCGAAAAGCGAGAGTTCACCGAACATGTCTCCTGGTCCAAGAACCATCAGCAGCGACTCACGGCCATCACCAGAAGCATGCGTGAGTTTAATTTTTCCTTCGAGAACGATGTAAAGACGATCACCCGGTTCACCCTCTTGAAAAAGATGCTTACCTTTTTTGAGAGTCTGAGGAACCATTGAAGCGCGCAAGGCGTGAGCTGCGTCGTCGTCCAACGCAGAAAACAGCGGAATGCTATTCAAATTGGTGTCCACTTAATGTGACTCCTTCGGCACAGGATGTGTTTCTTAATCTATTGCGGTTTTCACCGCACGACTAATTGCTAGTCGCGTACTTCAACAATCACTTCTACTTCAACTGCAGAGTTAAGAGGCAGAGCCGAAACGCCAACTGCTGAACGGGCGTGTACACCAGCGTCGCCAAAAGCCTTAGCAAAAAGTTCGCTTGCGCCATTGATGACAACTGGCTGCTTGGTAAACGATGGTGCGCTTGCCACGAATCCAACAACCTTGACGACTCGAGCAACCTTGTCGAGATCACCAATGACTGACTTGATAGCAGCAATAGCGTTCAATGCGCTCTGCTGTGCTGCGGCAGCCGCAGTAGCTTCGTCAACATCAGTACCAACGATGCCGGTTGCAAGAAGTTCACCGTTTGCAAATGGAAGTTGTCCTGAGGTGTAAACCAGGTTTCCGGTACGAACTGCAGGAATGTACGCAGCTACAGGAGCAGAAACTTCTGGAACGGTTAGTCCGTGTTCAGCCAAACGTGCTTCAACTTGACTCATTCGAATCTCAATTCTTTGGGCGCTTGAAATAAGCGACGAGGTTTTCAGGGTTCAGGCCTGGGACAATTGCAACTAGTTCCCATCCATCTTGGCCAAAATTGTCCAGGATGGCTTTGGTGTTATGCACCAAAAGTGGCGCAGTCAGATATTCCCATGTGGTCATACCGCGACTCTACGACACTTTGTTTTATCGCCATAATTCGGCTTGGTGTTCGCCATCTCTGGCGGGGCAGGTACTTTTACTGACGGCCACTTACGAAAGCGACTGGATCTAGGCGGTCGTATTGGGATCGAGCAGTCATGAGAAGCTCGCGCCAGGAAGTGACGTTTGATCGACGACGAAGCAGTGCACGGCGCTCGCGTTCAGTCATACCGCCCCAGACTCCGAATTCAATTTGGTTGTCGAGTGCATCCGCTAGACATTCGGTGCGAACTGAACAACCCGCGCAAATGATCTTCACTCGGTTCTGAGCGGCACCTTGGACGAAGAGCAAGTCCGGATCAGTGTTCTTACATGCCGCGTTACGGCTCCACTCGTTATCCCAGTTTGATGTCACTTAACTTCCCCTATTTATTCGGTTCATTGAAACGCTCTGACTAACTATTGAGGGTCAAGGGTCGCCATGTCAATACCTAATTCGCATCGATTTCACTCGATTACGGCCTAGCCGAGGAAGCAAGTTTTCGCAGTTACGATATAGGTACTATGGCAAACACTGAGGGTAGCGAAAAGCCCCTGAATCGCATCCAGTTGCTTGGCCGTATGACGCTTTTCATCATCATTGCTGGTTTAGTCGCCTCGCTGTCGTTACTCCCAGTGGTCGGCTCAGCTGGCCTTGCGATGCGTAACAGTGTTCGAGATTTCCAGAATTTGCCGGCTGATCTCACAGATGTTCCATTGCCACAGCGCAATGTCATGACCGACATTCATGGCGAGCAAATTGCTGTGCTGTATGCGCAGGATCGCATCGAAGTGCCACTGGATGACATCTCTCCCATCATGCAGCAGGCATTGATCTCGATTGAAGATCAGCGTTTCTTACAACATTCGGGTATCGACATTCGTGGCACGCTTCGCGCACTCGTTTCTACCTCATCAGGATCGCAAGTACAGGGTGGTTCAACCATCACTCAGCAGTACGTCAAGCAAATTTTGCTGACCGCAGCAACAACTAAAGAAGAGCAAAGTGCAGCTACTGCTGTGTCTATTGCGAGAAAAATTCGTGAAGCTCGCTATGCCATCGGTATTGAAAATAAATTGTCTAAGAAGGAAATTCTTGAGGGATACCTCAATATCGCGTACTTCGGTGCCGGTTCTTATGGTGTCGAGGTTGCCGCGCGCAGGTACTTCAGTGTGCACGCAAATGAACTGTCTTTGACGCAGGCGGCAACACTTGCTGGACTCGTGCAAAACCCATCACGATACGATCCAACGCGTTTCCCAGAGGTCGCAACACTTCGACGTAACACCGTGCTTGAATCAATGGTCAATGCTGGCTACATCACACGCGAGCAAGCCGATGAGGCAAAGAAGTTGCCGTTGGCCACAGATTTAAAGCCATCACAAATCCCAAACGGCTGTACAACTTCGGAAGCACCGTTCTTCTGTGACTATGTCCTCAACACCATGATGACAAATCCGGTCTTTGGCGATACTCCGGAAGCGCGAGCTCGCTTCCTCGATGTTGGCGGACTCACGATCAAAACCACACTTGATCTGAAAGCACAACGTGCTGCGCAAAATGCGGCAAATAATCAGATACCTCCAAAGGATCCAAGTAAGAAGGCCGTGGCCATCACAATGGTTCGTCCAGGAACCGGCGAAATTGTCGCGATGGGCCAGAATCGCACGTGGGGTCGTAGTGGCGACGGTATGACCGCGGTCAATTACAACGTGCCCGTAGCTGATCATGGCACCGTCGGTTTCCAGGCTGGATCAACATTCAAGGCCTTCACAATGGCAGCAGCCTTTAAACAAGGTTGGGATCCTTTCAAAGTTCTGCCTGCACCTGCACATAAAACTTTCAAAGGCTTTGTCGAATGTGAAACAGGCGCAAAGTTCCCTCCGTATAACGTGAAGAACTCAACAAGTTCAGGTGCGTTCAACATGCTCAGTGGAGCAGCGTATTCGGTGAATACTTACTTCGTTGGACTAGAAGAAAAGATTGGGCTGTGCGGACCTCCAGCAATGGCGAAGGCTGCTGGGATCAAACAAGGTAACGGCGAAGATCTCAAAGCGTATCCGTGTTTCACGCTGGGTTGTTTTGACGTTACAACTTTGGATATGGCCAATGCAATGGCCACGTTCTCCGCTCATGGCATTCACTGCGATCCCATTTCGATTAACACGGTGACAGATCGCAATAACAAAACGCATCAAGTTCCGCTGGCAAACTGTAAGCGCGCAATCGACTTACAAGTTGCCGATAGCGTGACAGCGATTCTTGCTGGTGTCATTGATGGTCCGATCTCTGGGCGTACTGGTCAAAAGATGTACTTCGGTCGCCCAGCCGCTGGTAAAACAGGAACCACAGATAGTTCTGCTGCGGTCTGGTTCGTTGGCTACACCCCAGACCTTGCTGCAGCAGTATGGGTTGGTGATCCGCGTGGCGGACAGCAGTACCCCATGAAGAATCTGATGATTAACGGCCGCTACTACAGCCAAGTGTTTGGTTCGCTCATGCCAGGACCTGTGTGGCGTGAGGCAATGAAGGGTGCCCTGGCCGGTACTCCAGCCACCAAATGGAATCTCACCACACTCAATGGCCTTCACCCTGGAGGTTTTGGCAACGACACTGGTATCCATAAGGGCAAGTGCGCGGGATTGACCGGCGCTGAACTTGCCGCGTGCAAACCAAAGACTCCAACCGCATCACCTGCCGCTACTGCATCACCTTCGGCATCAAGTAGCAGTGGTACCGGCGGCGGAGCTACCCCTGCTCCTACCCCATAATTTTTCCAACAACCTAAGGACATCACCATGGCAGCACTAAAAGATTCACTTCAGGCCGATCTCACCTCTGCAATTCGAGAAAAGCAAACATCTGTGACGGGAACACTTCGCATGGTGTTATCTGCAATCACAAATGAAGAAGTGTCCGGCAAAGTTGCACGTGAACTTTCAGATCAGGAAGTCATGCAGGTGCTAACTCGCGAAGCTAAGAAGCGCAAGGAAGCTGCAACAGCATTCGAAGATGCAGCCCGCCCCGAACTTGCCGCAAAGGAACTTGAAGAACTCGCCATCATCGCGCGTTATTTGCCAGAAGCGCTTTCGGACGATGAGATCTCAAAGATTGTTGCCGCCGCAGTTGCCGAAGTTACTGCTGCTGGACAAACCGGACCAAGTGCCATGGGCGCTGTAATGAAACTTGTAACTCCGCAGGTCGCTGGACGCGCAGATGGTGGTCAAGTCGCAGCGAGCGTAAAAGCTGCACTGGCCAACTAACTCCCAGCTTGACTCACGTGCGTGTTCAGACCCAATAGTGTGAATGCGTGGCAAGTAAAAAAGCGCAAGTAGGTACTGCTCTACTCACGATGTATATCGCGTGGGGTACTACGTATGTCGGTATCGCACTTGCCATTGAATCCATGCCTGATCTTCTTGCCATGGGTATGCGATTCTTGGCTGCTTCAACTCTGCAATTTTTCTTGGTTGGTTTAACTTCGGGTTTCCTTCAGTTTCGAGTTACTCGACGTCAGTTAATGAACATGTGCATGCTCGGCACGATGATGTTAGCTGTCGGGCTTGGAACCATGTCGGCCGCTGAACATGTCGTGCCTCTCAGTGCTGCATCGCTGATTGTTGCATCTATGCCGATTTGGACAGGGCTGTTTCGCATGATCGATGGCGATCGTCCGCAGCGGTCTAGCGTGCTTGGTATTGCTGCGGGATTCATTGGCATCTTGATCATTTTGCAACCTGGCCAAACTGTGGCTCGAGTTGGCGGCAATGGATCGAGCGTGACGTTGTGGATGTTCATCATTTTGCTCGGTAACTTGTCATGGTCTATCGGCTCATTTATCACCACGCGTTTGGATACTCCTAAGAACACGATGGTTCTCACTACTTATGAAATGTTGGCCGCCGGAGTGGTGTTAACAACTTGCGGACTATTGAGTGGCCAGAAAATCTCTGACTTCATAGATGCAACAACGCGTTCATGGTTTGGCTGGACGTACTTAGTAGTTATCGGCTCAGTCGTTGGATACAGCACGTTCAATTTTCTTTTGAACAACGCCCCCATCAGTTTGGTCTCAACATATTCGTATGTGAACCCCGTGGTAGCAACGGCTTTAGGTCTGGTGATTTTCGATGAGCCACTTACTCACAACATTGTTGTTGGTGGACTTGTCGTACTAGTCAGTGTCGCGATGGTTATCACTTCGGAAAACCGTGGAGCGAAAATGAAAATTAGCGTGGAAACGTCTTAAGTATTTCAAGTACTCGTTCTAACGGTTCACGCTCACCAATTGTAATTCGGACACCTTCACCACTAAATGGTCGAACAGCGACTGCTTGCGCAGTGCATTGAATTACAAAGTCGTCGGTCTGCACTCCAAGTTGTAGCCAGACAAAATTCGCTTGGCTGTTTGGTACGTCGTAACCGATTTCACGCAGTTGAGCTTCGAACCATTCGCGAGTTTCAACAATCGCATCCACGCGCTTGAGTAATTCGGCTTCTAATTCAAGTGAGGCTACTGCCGCTGACTGAGCAATGTTCGAGACTCCGAATGGCACCGCCGTCTTGCGCACTGCATCCGCAATCACTTCCGGTCCGATGAAAAATCCGATGCGCAAAGCCGCAAGACCATATGCTTTAGAAAATGTACGAAGTACTCCAAGGTTCGGGTACTTACGCATCGAAGCTAGTCCGTCGAGGGCTTCTTCATCGCGGTTGAACTCAACATATGCCTCATCGACAACGACAAGGATGTCCTGCGGAACGCTTTTCATGAATTCATCAAATTCACTTTGCTTCACGATTGTTCCAGTTGGATTATTCGGTGTGCAAACGAATATCAACCGAGTAGCGCTCGTAATCGCTGCAGCCATTGCAGTCAGATCGTGTCCATTGTCATCGTTCAAAGGAACTTGAACGGATGTTGCTCCGGCAATGGTCGTAATAATCGGATAGGCCTCAAACGAGCGCCACGCAAAAATTACTTCATCGCCAGCTCCAGCAACTGCTTGGACGATCTGTTGACACACCCCGACAGAACCCGTGCCAGTTGCAACATGTTCTGGCTTGACGTTGTGCCGCGCAGCTAAAGCATTCGTGAGTTCAGTGACAAGCGGATCTGGATAACGATGAACTTGGGTCGCAGCTTGAGTAATGACCTCAATAATTCCTGGAAGTGGGTCCATTGGGTTTTCATTACTCGACAACTTGAAGGCAGTCAGTCCATCAACTGATGCGGCTTTCTTGCCTGCTTTGTACGTGGGCAGCTGGGCCATTTCTTCACGAAGCCGTAGTGGTTTACTCACTTGCCTAGCCTACGGCCGATGACTACGGTTACGTCGTCTCTATTCCACGTGACTGATTGCGCCCGAGCCGCTGCCAAAATGTCTCCCCCGATAAGTGTTATGTCGCTTGCGTGATTGACTGAGCGCAGCACATCACAAACACCAGCGATACCAAATTGGTTGCCCTCTTGGTCCTCGGTTTCAACTAATCCGTCCGAGACAACAACTACGACAGCACTTGGTGGGCAGACATATTCCTTTTCTGTCCATTGGCCGCCTAGTCCAACAAGAATCGGTCCCGTGGCACTTACGCGCTCGACAAACCCATCTTCATAAGAGATGAGTACGTCTGGATGTCCAGCATTAATCACTCGAATTGGTTCTTCTGGATCGTCAGGAAAAATAACAACTGCCGCCGAAGCCGCAAGTGAATCAACTGCTTGCAACCCTTCGGACACTCGTTCGAAAACTTCTGCGGCTGCAAAGCCAGCAGCAAGTCCAGCATTCATAACTGCCTTGATTTGAAGCCCCACCACTCCAGCACTCGCACCATGGCCGGCAACATCAGCAACAACAATTGCTGTACCTCCTGGTACGCGCACTGTGTCCCACCAGTCACCAGTGATAACACTTTGTGCCGAATCAATTTGCCCAAAAACTTCAATGGCTGAACTTGCCGTTGGACGTGCCATCAATGCATTCCGGATAGAAAGTGACACCGGCGCCTCGTGGTCAAGAGTTTCAAACGCAGCAGTTGTCTGATCAATTTGATGAACGAGTGCACGGCGCATTGATTCAGCGTCACTTGCTAGTTGCTCTATTTCCTGTGGCCCTGAAATCGAAATTTCAGTATGCAAAGACCCCGATGTCACTTCGTTGAGTTGTTCCCGAATTTCATCAAGGGGGTAAAGAATTGCGCGACGAAGACCTACCCAAGCAAGGGCCAACAACACAAAGTCGATACTCAACGAAACAAGCAATGCGCTAACTAATTCACTAGCTGCCTCATCCATCGAGACAGCTTGCGCAATGGCGTCGGGCAACGCCGCGCGAGCTTGCATGTAGAGGTGAACTTGCCAAGCAGCCGCCAACACCAAGATGGCACCAATCGCCAGGCCACCACTAAATAGGCGTTTACGAAGAGTCACACCTTTACTCTAGGTCCAGTTACGGTGTTGTGAGTTCTTTCATTGCTTCTTCGAATAGGCGTGCATGTTCATCGACATCGGCTTGTGTTGTCGTAGGACACATCAAAGCCATGTTGTGGAATGGCGTCATAAGAATGCCTCTGTTGCACATGTACAGATGCATGAATTCATCAAGCAACTCGTCGCCGCCAAGCATGGCTTGTGTGCCATTTGTAGGAGCTGGTGATGTGAAGCGATATTCAGCACGTGCACCAACTTGCGAAATGCTCCACGGTACCTCGTATTGCGCAAGAATGTCTTCCACTTGTTGCGTGTACCGCGAACACAAATCGATCATTCGTTCAAATGCACTTTCCGTCAGTACTTCGTCAAGAGTTGCTCGCATTGCCGCCATCGACAAACTATTTCCCGCGAGGGTTCCACCGACACCACCAACATCAACCAGATCTGCTTCGGGGTGTTTGTTAATTGCTGCTGCAACTTCATGTGTGATGCCGTATGCACCAGATGGAATTCCAGCGCCAATTGATTTTCCGATGATAAAGATGTCGGGCTGTAACCCATCGCGCTGCGTCATTCCACCGGGACCTGCTGAGAACGTGTGGGTCTCGTCAATCATTAGCAAGGCGCCGTATTTGGTTGCCAGTTCGCGCATACCTTCAAGAAATCCTGGCTCGGGTAACACAATGCCAATGTTCGTCATGGCTGGTTCCGCCAAAATGGCAGCAACATCGCCATGGGCAAGTTCTCGTTCGAGTGCAGCAAGATC
>CANFIL010000044.1 GCA_947447095.1 Actinomycetota bacterium
ATGAACGTGTACTTGTTTTCATCGAGCAAGCCGTAGCTCTTTTCAGAGATGACTGGCGAGATGAGGATGTCGCGTGGATCTGCAATGTTCATGGCTTATGCCTCTGCTTCATCTGATGACGCAACAGCCTTGGCTGACTTGCCGCGAGCTGGACCTGAAACGAAGGCATCAAGTGCAGCCTTTGTGAAGATCACGTCGTCGCTAACGAGTACGTCGTAGGTGTTGAGCTGATCGACTGCGATCAAGTGCACGCTAGGTGCATTGCGCAAGCTCTTCCAGCTTGTGAAATCTGAGCGATCAACAACAACTAGAACGTTGCCATTTGACGTCACTGCATTGATTACTGCAAGAGCAGTCTTGGTTGATGGTGCGTCACCTTCAACAAGCGCAGAAACGACGTGGATCTGACCATTGCGAGCACGGTCCGACAAAGCGCCACGTAGAGCAGCTGCCTTCATCTTTTTAGGTGTGCGCTGGTCGTAGTCACGAGGCTGTGGACCGTGAACGACGCCACCACCGCGGTACTGAGGTGCACGAATCGAACCCTGACGAGCGCGACCGGTTCCCTTCTGCTTGAAAGGCTTCTTGCCGGAGCCGCTTACTTCACCGCGACGCTTAACGTCGTGGGTGCCCTGACGAGCAGCAGCAAGCTGGCCAACAACAACCTGGTGCAACAGTGGAATGTTTGCCTGTACATCAAAGATGTCGTTAGGCAGTTCTACTGAGCCTGCGGTCTTGCCAGCTGGAGTCTTAATGTCAACGGTAGGCATTTACTTATGCTCCCTTCACGGCTTCGCGAATGAGCACGATGGCGCCCTTTGGACCAGGGATAGCACCCTTGACCAAGATGAGGCCCTTTTCAACATCTACTGCTGCAATCGAAAGATTCTGTGTGGTCTGCTTTACGCCACCCATACGACCTGACATGCGAACACCCTTGAAAACACGACCTGGGGTTGCACATGCACCAATCGAACCTGGCTTGCGGTGGTTCTTGTGAGCACCGTGGGATGCGCTAACACCGTGGAAGCCGTGACGCTTCATTGTTCCGGCGAAGCCCTTACCCTTGGTGACGCCACTGACGTCGATGATCTGACCCTTTTCGAAAGTGTCAGCACCAAGTTCTTGGCCGAGTGAGTACTCGGAAGCATTGTCGAGGCGCAATTCAACGACGTGGCGACGTGGTGTCACGCCAGCCTTAGCGAAGTGACCAAGCATTGGCTGAGTGACCTTACGTGGGTCAATCTGGCCAAATGCCAACTGAACAGCTGAGTAGCCGTCTAATTCTTGAGTACGAACCTGCGTTACTACGTTTGGTCCTGCCTTGACGACAGTGACCGGAACAACGCGGTTGTTCTCGTCCCATACCTGGGTCATGCCGAGCTTTTCGCCCAGGATGCCCTTCTTATCGGTAGCCATGATGTCTTAGTCCCTAGAGCTTGATCTCAATGTCAACGCCAGCAGGCAGGTCGAGACGCATAAGCGAGTCAACTGTCTTTGGAGTTGGGTCAATGATGTCGATGAGGCGCTTGTGTGTACGCATTTCAAAGTGTTCGCGCGAGTCCTTGTACTTGTGCGGCGAACGGATAACGCAATACACGTTCTTTTCCGTAGGCAGCGGAACAGGACCGGCAACCTTGGCGCCGGTAGGCGTCACTGTTTCGACAATCTTGCGTGCCGATGAGTCAATGACTTCGTGATCATAGGCCTTGAGCCTGATACGGATCTTTTGTCCAGCCATCTTGGCTTGACCATCCTTTTCTGTAGTTACTGCCAACGTGTCTTACGGGGTCTTGCTATTTCTTGTCTGGAGAGTTGGTGACTCGCTTAGAGCGAGTCACCAACTCGTGAACCAAACAGGGTGTTACTTGATGATCTTCGTTACGCGACCTGCACCAACGGTGCGGCCACCTTCGCGGATAGCGAAGCGGAGGCCTTCGTCCATAGCGATTGACTGGATCAACGCAACCGTCATTTCGGTGTTGTCGCCAGGCATAACCATTTCGGTACCTGCAGGAAGACTTACAACACCGGTTACGTCGGTGGTGCGGAAGTAGAACTGCGGGCGGTAGTTATCGAAGAATGGCGTGTGACGGCCGCCTTCATCCTTGGAAAGGATGTAGACATTTGCTTCGAAATCGGTGTGAGGTGTTACTGAGCCGGCATGGCAAACAACCTGGCCGCGCTCAACATCTTCACGCTTGGTACCACGAAGAAGAAGACCTACGTTTTCGCCAGCCTGACCTTCGTCAAGAAGCTTGCGGAACATTTCAACACCGGTAACGGTTGTCTTCTGTACGTCTGGGCGAATACCAACGATTTCAACTTCTTCGTTGACGCGTACGATGCCGCGTTCGATACGACCAGTTACAACGGTTCCACGACCTGTGATGGTGAAAACGTCTTCGACTGGCATAAGGAATGGCTTGTCAACGTCGCGAGCTGGAGTTGGGATGTATTCGTCAACTGCGGTCATGAGGTCAAGTACTGACTGGCCCCACTTTGCATCACCATTAAGTGCTGGGAATGCTGCAACGCGAACAACTGGAATGTCATCGCCTGGGAATTCGTAGGTGCTAAGAAGTTCGCGAACTTCCATTTCTACGAGTTCGATAAGTTCATCGTCATCAACCATGTCGCACTTGTTAAGAGCAACAACGATCGCTGGAACGCCAACCTGACGAGCAAGTAGTACGTGCTCCTTGGTCTGTGGCATTGGGCCGTCGGTAGCAGCAACCACGAGGATTGCGCCGTCCATCTGAGCCGCGCCGGTGATCATGTTCTTGATGTAGTCAGCGTGACCTGGGCAGTCAACGTGAGCGTAGTGACGAACCTCGGTCTGGTACTCAACGTGAGCGATCGAGATCGTGATACCGCGCTGACGTTCTTCAGGGGCCTTGTCGATCATGTCGAAAGGCGTGAATGGGTTCACGTCTGGGTAAGCGTCGTGCAGCACCTTGGTGATGGCAGCAGTCAGCGTGGTCTTGCCGTGGTCAATGTGACCGATTGTGCCGATGTTTACGTGCGGTTTTGTCCGCTCAAACTTCGCCTTTGCCACTTCGGGTCCTCCTGGATCCTGATTCTTGCTGGTCAGGAGCGGTGACCGTCACCACGCCTGTTTGGTTCTTTATGGTCTTGCGACCTGTTTATTCCCCGCGTACCTTCGCGACGATTTCCGTCTGAACGTTCGATGGGACCTGAGCGTATGAGCTGAACTCCATGGAGTAGCTCGCACGACCCTGGGTGCGGCTGCGCAGATCGCCCACGTAGCCGAACATTTCTGAAAGTGGAACAAGAGCGCGAACTACGCGTGAGCCAAAGCGCTCATCCATAGCCTGGATCTGTCCACGTCGTGAGTTGAGGTCACCAATAACATCGCCCATGAAGTCTTCAGGGGTAGTTACTTCGACGCTCATAAGAGGTTCGAGGATTACTGGGCCGGCCTGACGTGCGCCGTCCTTGAATGCCTGGATACCTGCAAGCTTGAATGCCAATTCGGACGAGTCAACGTCGTGGTAAGCACCGTCAAGAAGTGTGATCTGTACGTCGACCATTGGGTAGCCAGCAAGAACACCGTTCTGCATAGCTTCCTGGCAACCAGCATCAACCGATGGGATGTATTCGCGAGGGATACGTCCACCAGTGATCTTGTTGACGAATGAGTAGCCGCCTTCTGGAGCTTCTTCGCCTTCGACTGGCTTGTTTGGACCCATTGCGATTTGAACCTTCGCGAACTGTCCCGAACCACCGGTCTGCTTCTTGTGGGTGTAATCGATGCGATCGACAGTCTTGGTGATCGTTTCGCGGTATGCAACCTGTGGCTTACCAACGTTGGCTTCCACGTTGAATTCGCGCTTCATGCGGTCAACAAGAATTTCAAGGTGAAGTTCGCCCATGCCCGCGATGATGGTCTGACCAGTTTCTTCGTCCGTGTGAACGCGGAAGGTCGGATCTTCATCGGATAGACGCTGGATAGCTACACCGAGCTTGTCCTGGTCGGCCTTTGACTTTGGCTCGATTGCAACTTCGATAACCGGAGCTGGGAATGTCATCGATTCCAAGATCACAGCGTTTGAAGGATCGCACAATGTTTCACCAGTTGTGGTGTCCTTAAGACCCATAACAGCGATGATGTCGCCAGCGCCTACTGATGCAATTTCTTCACGCTTGTTCGCATGCATTCGGTAAATCTTGCCGATGCGCTCCTTGCGGTTCTTTACTGAGTTAAGAACCTGAGAGCCTGCTTCCAAACGACCTGAGTAAACGCGCACGTAGGTGAGCTTGCCAAGGTGTGGATCGGTAGCAATCTTGAATGCAAGTGCTGCCAATGGTTCGTCATCGCTTGGGGTGCGCAAGATTTCAACTGATTCGTCGTTCATCTTGGTGCCGGTAACGCCTTCGACGTCTAGTGGCGATGGAAGGTAACGGATAACTGCATCGAGCATTGGCTGAACGCCCTTGTTCTTAAATGCAGTACCGGTAACGATTGGAACAGCTCCACCGGAAAGTGTTACGCGGCGGATAGCTGCGTGAATTTCATCTTCGGTAAGTGCATCTGGATCTTCGAAGAACTTTTCCATGAATGCTTCGTCATTTTCGGCGATGGTTTCAAGCATCATCTGACGGTATTCATCAGCCTGATCCTGAAGATCTGCTGGGATTGCTTCGAGTACGTAGTCTTCACCGATTGCGGTTTCGCCGCGCCAGACCATTGCCTGCATACGGATCAAGTCAACGAGACCAATGAAGTCACCCTCAGCGCCGATTGGAAGTTGAAGAACCATTGGGTTTGCACCAAGACGGCTCTTGATCATGCCAACACACATGAAGAAGTCTGCGCCAGTTCGGTCAAGCTTGTTAACGAAGCAGATACGTGGAACTGAGTACTTGTTTGCCTGACGCCATACGGTTTCAGACTGTGGCTCAACACCAGCAACGCCGTCGAATACTGCTACTGCACCGTCGAGCACGCGAAGTGAACGCTCAACTTCAACAGTGAAGTCAACGTGACCTGGGGTATCGATGATGTTGATGGTGTGGTTCTTCCACTCACAGGTTGTTGCAGCTGAGGTAATGGTGATACCGCGCTCTTGTTCCTGCTCCATCCAGTCCATCGTTGCAGCGCCTTCGTGCACTTCACCGATCTTGTAGTTGATACCGGTGTAGAAAAGGATGCGTTCAGTGGTCGTGGTTTTACCCGCGTCGATGTGCGCCATGATGCCGATGTTGCGCACCTTGGCGAGGTCAAGCTTTGTGTCTGCAGCCATTGTCTGTTCTCTGTCTCGTAAGTTTCGTGATTACCAGCGGTAATGTGCGAAGGCCTTGTTGCTTTCGGCCATCTTGTGGGTGTCTTCGCGCTTCTTTACAGCTGCGCCAAGACCGTTGGATGCGTCAAGGATTTCGTTCATCAAACGCTCGGTCATTGTCTTCTCGCGACGTGCGCGTGAGTAACCAACCAACCAGCGAAGAGCAAGCGTGTTTGCACGAGCTGGCTTTACTTCAACTGGAACCTGGTAGGTAGCGCCACCAACACGACGTGAACGAACCTCAAGGGTTGGACGAACGTTGTCGAGTGCACGGCGAAGAGTCTGTACTGGATCAGTACCGGTCTTTTCGCGGCAACCTTCAAGTGCGCCGTAAACGATTGATTCAGCGGTTGACTTCTTGCCGTCAAGAAGGATCTTGTTGACTAGCTGAGTAACAACTGGTGATGCGTAGACCGGATCGACAACGATTGGTCGCTTAGGAGCTGGGCCCTTACGTGGCATGACTACTTCTTCTCCATCTTTGCGCCGTAACGGGAACGTGCTTGCTTACGGTTCTTGACACCCTGGGTATCAAGCGCACCGCGAATGATCTTGTAGCGGACACCAGGAAGGTCCTTAACACGACCACCACGCACAAGCACGATCGAGTGCTCCTGCAAGTTGTGGCCTTCACCTGGAATGTAGGCAGTAACTTCTGTACCACTGGTCAAACGCACACGAGCAACCTTGCGAAGCGCAGAGTTTGGCTTCTTAGGTGTCGTTGTGTAGACGCGTGTGCAAACACCGCGGCGCTGAGGGGAACCCTTCAGTGCGGGCGTGGTGTTCTTAGTGACCTTGTCCTGTCGGCCCTTGCGGACCAACTGCTGGATTGTTGGCACTCGTTCTCCTTTAGTCTTACCGCGCTTTTCTGGCGCAGTATTTCCTTGCGTTTGTTGTCTGGTTTGGCACCTTTGCGTGACTCACCGTGTCCGACCCACGCGGTCGGGTGTGTCGCCCGGCAGAGCGCAGTATTCCCGTGCGTTTCTTAGAAGAAACAGCTCACGAGAGCCAACTGCGCCGACGGGGAAGCCCTAGGCATAGGTGCGAAACCTGAGTTTCCTCAGGCACGAAGTCCTAATTTAGCCATAGATACGCCAATAGGTCAAAACGAGGTCCTATGCCCCACACCCTTTTCGGCGTGTCTTGGGCGTGTCGCCCAATTTTGGGCCAAATTCGGACATATTTACTCGTTTTTGGGCCGCTATTGCCGATTACGAACGATCTGGGTCGAACCTTCCAGTTCTGACGCTCTCAAAACTTTAAAAAAGTAGCCAAAAGCCTTGAAATTATTGGGTTATTTCGCAAAGTGACGTAAATAATTACGGCTGAATGTTTAAACAGGGGGTTGAGATGGTGGCGGTGGAGTTGCGTTAAGGGTTCCTTGAATGATTTGTCGATTCACTTCAGCTTGTTGCATTTGGACTGCCTGCTGATGGGCCTGAATTGCGTGATGATGGGCGATATCCGAGGAAGTCGTATCGAGTCTGTTCGCCTTTGCCCGAGTCATTGGACCTTTGGCCCCTGATTTGCGCAGTTTCAGCAGATTCGCAATCCACAGAATGACAACGCCGACGAACATTACGCACACCATCATCGCGAAGTACCGAATTGTAGCGGGAACATCAGGGCCAAATAGAAACATGACTTCAGCCTACTCTCCCGATAGCTGAGCATGTTCGGATTATTGATCCACTTTGGGCAAGTTACAGCTAGGGACGAACCGGGCGTTGATTTAGCACTTCATTAACCCGTGATGTGTTTCGCAGATATTTCTCGAGCGCTGGATTCACATACCCACAGGCACGTGAAATTGATTCGACATCCTTCTTTAAATGACGATTAAGTATCGGCTCATGATGAGCGATTCGATTTCGGAGCTGACGCAGCCCATTGGTCTGCACGAATAATTGCGAACGAGTGCCCGCGTAGTATGCAAAAGCTTTTCGCAAAGTTGGTTGCCACAACAACGTCTCGTACTGAGCACGCCCTCCGCCAGACAAAAGTCTCACCCAAAAACCCAGGCTCAAGTTTGCGACGACATCATCTGGCAAACTGACGGGAAATTTTGCTTCGATTGACCCTCGCCCTTTATGAAGAGCACGATGCAGTTGTGCTTGTTCAGTTTGTGCAAACTTTTCTGAGAATTCAGCCCACCAGTCTTCGCGTCCGAATCTTTCACGCAGCCTAGAATCAATCGAGTTACGTAAGACCACTTCAAATATTGCTAAGTCTCGCCACAGAGCGGAAGACGCATCGATGTTCCATTGGTAAAGATCAAACCAACGGACACCATCTCGTTCTGCGATCGATTTGTACGTAGAAACTCTCGCCGGCGAAATGAATTCTTGAAAGTGATTGATAATTTCAAAACCCTTACACATAAAAGGCTTGCCCGGGCGGTCCATTGCTGAACACGACCCCGGGCTATGTCTCCATGGTACATCAGCCACACATCAATGTGAATTCGATTTCCAACTGTGGATGAAACTTCGGTGTGGAAAGGCAACTAAACAGGCAAAGCGAAGGGGCTGGAGAAAATCTCCAGCCCCTTGCAGATACTTAGCCTTCGCGGAAATTACTAACCGCGGTATTGACCCAAGTCGTAGTCTTCCAAGCGAACTGCTTCGCCTGAGCCCGTACCAAAGTCGCCAGCGTCGTAGTAGTCGTCGTATGACGTCATCGCTGCGTAAACAGCTGACTTGGCTTCTTCGGTTGGTTCGACCTTGACGTTGCGGTAACGAGGAAGACCAGTACCGGCAGGAATGAGCTTGCCGATAATGACGTTTTCCTTGAGACCCAACAGTGGATCGCGCTTGCCATTGATTGCAGCGTCGGTCAGGACACGAGTTGTCTCCTGGAACGATGCAGCCGATAGCCACGACTCTGTTGCAAGCGATGCCTTGGTGATACCCATGAGTTCTGGACGAGCAGATGCGGACTGGCCACCTTCTGCAACCAAACGACGGTTGTCGGTCTCGTAGGCAGCACGTTCAACTAGCTCACCAGTGAGGAAGTTTGAATCGCCCTGTTCAACGATGATGACGCGCTTGAGCATCTGACGAACGATGACTTCAATGTGCTTGTCGTGGATGGATACACCCTGTGAACGGTAGACCTCTTGAACTTCGTCGGTGAGGTGAACCTGAACCTGGCGTGGACCGCGAATACGCAGAACTTCCTTTGGATCTGGCTTACCTGCGAGAAGCAAGTCACCGGCCTTGATGCTCTGGCCATCTTCAACGATCATCTTTGAACGCTTCGAGATTGGGTACTCGAGCTCTTCGGAACCATCGTCTGGAATAACAATGACCTTCTTGGACTTGTCAGTCTCTTCTACGCGGACACGGCCAGCAGCAGCGCTGATTGGCGAAACACCCTTAGGTGTACGAGCCTCGAAAATTTCCTGAACACGTGGAAGACCATGTGTGATGTCACCAGTATCAGACGCAGCACCACCGGTGTGGAAGGTACGCATTGTTAGCTGGGTACCAGGTTCACCGATTGACTGTGCCGCGATGATGCCGACTGCTTCACCGATGTCAACGAGCTTGCCAGTTGCAAGTGAGCGACCGTAGCAACGTGCGCAGGTTCCGACCTTGCTATCGCAAGTAAGAACTGAACGAACCTTGATTTCGGTAACGCCTGCATCAGCAATTGCTTCAACATCGAGGATGCCAAGATCTTGACCGGCTTCGTATGTAACGCCGCCAGCAACAACCTGATCTACCAAGCAACGTGAGGCGATTGAGGTGTCGAGGTTTTCTTCACGTGAACCATCGGCCTTAACCAATGGACGTGTTAGACCACGATCGGTTCCACAATCTTCTTCACGAATGATGACATCCTGTGAAACGTCCACGAGACGACGAGTTAGGTAACCCGAGTCAGCGGTACGAAGGGCAGTATCTGCAAGACCCTTACGAGCACCGTGTGTAGAAATGAAGTACTCAAGTACTGACAGACCTTCACGGAAGTTGCTCTTAATAGGACGAGGAATAATTTCGCCCTTCGGGTTAGCCACGAGGCCACGCATACCGGCGATCTGACGGATCTGAAGCATGTTGCCTCGAGCACCGGAGTTCACCATCATCCAGACAGGGTTAGTTGTCGGGAAGTTTTCCTGCATACGTTCTGCCACCTTGTTTGTGGTGTCAGTCCATACCTCGATCAATTCTTGGCGACGCTCGGAGTCTGCGATCAGACCACGGTCGTACTGCTTTTGAATCTTGTCAGCCTTCTCTTCAGCTTCGGCAAGAAGTGCAGCCTTGGCAGCTGGTGCAACAACGTCAGCGAACGAGATCGAAACGCCGGAACGTGTAGCCCAGTGGAAGCCCTTTTCCTTGAGTGCATCAAGAGTCTTGGCAACTTCTACCTTGGTGAAACGCTCTGCGAGTTCGTTAACGATTTCGCCGAGCTTGCCCTTCTTCACTTCTTCGTTCACGTATGGGTAAGCAGCTGGAAGTGCTTCGTTGAACAATGCGCGACCGAAAGTGGTTTCCACTGTGCGGGTTGCGCCTTCGCCACCGAATTCTTCAACGACATTGTCAAGACGGATCTTGACCTTTGACTGCAATGCGATTTCGTTGCGGTCGTATGCCATCTGTGCTTCCGAGATGGAACCGAAGATGCGGCCTTCGCCAGCAAGTCCGTCGCCATCGCGAGTGATCGAGTAAAGACCAAGAACCATGTCCTGTGTTGGCGAGGTGATTGGGCGACCATTAGCTGGCGACAAAATGTTGTTTGTCGAAAGCATAAGAACGCGGGCTTCAGCCTGTGCTTCTGCAGAAAGTGGAACGTGAACAGCCATCTGGTCACCGTCGAAGTCAGCGTTGAATGCTGTACATACGAGAGGGTGAATCTGGATTGCCTTACCTTCGATGAGCTGTGGCTCGAATGCCTGGATACCCAAGCGGTGAAGGGTCGGTGCGCGGTTCAACATAACTGGATGTTCGGTGATGACCTCTTCGAGGACGTCCCAAACAACTGAACGCTGACGTTCAACCATGCGCTTGGCGCTCTTGATGTTCTGTGCGTGGTTCAAATCAACCAGGCGCTTCATCACGAATGGCTTGAAGAGTTCAAGAGCCATCTGCTTTGGAAGACCACACTGGTGCAGCTTGAGCTGTGGACCAACAACAATTACCGAACGACCGGAGTAGTCAACGCGCTTACCAAGAAGGTTCTGGCGGAATCGGCCTTGCTTACCCTTGAGCATGTCGGACAGTGACTTCAATGGACGGTTACCCGGACC
>CANFIL010000045.1 GCA_947447095.1 Actinomycetota bacterium
GATGGCTTCTGGAACACCGAGTTCGGCGAAGGTAGCGATGGGGCACCTCAGGTCTATTTATTATGAAAAAGCGCTTAACTGCGCGGTCGAATTCCATCTTACCGCGTTCGTGGCATAACCTTGTGCCTCGTGAGCACTCCTGCAGTCAAAGACCTATTAGGCGTACTGGCATATGGCGAACTTGTCGCCTTTGAGCGTATTGCCGCGGATGCGTCCATGGCCCCAACGCTTGTCGATAAGACCGCCTTGGCAGCAATTGCAGACGCAGAATTTCGTCACTTCCAGCAAGTTTCGCAATACCTCACACAGCGTGGCATCGATCCGATCGAAGCCATGGAGCCATTCGTAGATGTTCTCAATAACTTCCACGACAACCTTGCACCACGTGACTGGCTTGAAGGTCTCTTGAAGGCGTACGTCGGTGATGGCATCGCTGCCGACTTCTATCGCGAGATTTCAGTTCATCTTGATGAAGAAACGGCCGCACTCGTCAATGATGTCCTTACTGATGTTGGTCAAACTGAATTTGCAGTGACGCGATTACGCGAAGCAATTGAACGTGATCCAAAAGTTGCAGGGCGCTTGGCATTGTGGGGCCGTCGCATGATGGGCGAAATGATCAGCCAAGCATCACTTGTTGCTACTAGTCGTCCGGCACTTCAACAAATCTTTACTGATTCGGCGATGCGACCTGAAGCAGCCGAACAGCTCAGTGGACTTGTGAATCGATTAACTGTTGCTCATTCGCGCCGCATGGACGCGCTCGGACTTGCTAGCTAGTTAGCAAAGCCAACTCGACCGGCAGTTTGCGCGCCGATCTCTACGAAAGCAATTTTGCTGCCAGGCACAACAATCGTGCGACCTTTGTCGTCTGTCAGCGTGAGCAATGAATCGCTGGCGATTGCCTTTTCTACAAGTTCTGAAATTTTGCTGGGGGAGTCGTTGCTTTCGAGAACGACGTCGCGAGCTGCTTGTGAAATTCCGATACGAACTTCCATGGTGTTGCCTCCCAGGCCAGAACTACTTCGTGATGCTTTTACTCTATGCGGTGTGCCGGATTGATGGACGTGCGGTGCGCTAACGGCGAACAGCCGAATTACTCGGGTTGGAAGGAACTCAACCCAGTCCAGCCCAGATGCGTTATTCCCACAATGGCCTTTTCTTTCGACACGGGACGACCCAGATTGATCCAACGCCAAGCGGCAGCTTGAGCCATGCCCGAAAGTCCAGCGGCGAGAATGTTGGCCTCGCCGGTTGTCAGGCCGGTTTCGCGCGCAATGACCTGACCCAGGATTCTGGCGAGCTGGGAAATGAGGTCATCCACTCGGGCGCGAACATCTGGATTAGCTGTGAAGTCTGATTCAAAGATGAGTCGATAGCCGTGGTCGGCTTCGTCGACTTGGTCGAAGTAAAACTTGATTGCGGCTTCAAATCGTTTGCGGTTATCGGATTCTTGAGCGATAGCTTCGTTGATTCCTGCGACAACTTGTTCGACGCTGTGGTCGAGGATGCCCATGTACAGTTCGTGCTTACTGGCGAATGACTGGTAAACAATCGGTTTACTCACGCCAGCCCGCAGTGCCACATCATCCATTGACGCGTTGTGGAAGCCTTTTTCGGTAAAAATTTCGAGGGCGGCACCCATCAGCATTTGCCGACGTTCGGAATTTTGGGTGATTTCAAAAATCGGCGTCGGTGCCGCAGCTGCTTCCATTCCACAATGGTACGGGTTTGGTTCGTAGGGCGAATCACCAATATCATGAGTGAACTGCAAGTCACTTGCGGTAACCGTCCACATACCGTCGCTGCGGGAACAATTTCTCGCTAAACAGGGTTGGATAGAGCAAGAGACGTTTTAGGGAGACTTCATGACGAAACTGCCACCATTGGTAGAACCAGCAGCCGAATTAACGGTTGACGAGGTTCGTCGATACAGCCGACACATCATCATTCCTGATGTCGGTATGGCTGGCCAGAAGCGTTTGAAGAATGCCAAGGTGCTGTGTGTTGGCGCTGGCGGACTTGGAAGCCCGACTTTGATGTACTTGGCCGCAGCTGGCGTTGGCACTCTAGGCATCGTTGAATTCGACACGGTCGATGAATCAAATCTGCAGCGCCAGATCATTCATGGCCAAAGCGATATTGGTAAATCCAAGGCGGTCAGCGCTGCGGAAAGCGTGCGCGAGATCAACCCGTTGATCACTGTCAACATTCATGAGACACGTCTTGACAACGACAACGTCATGGAACTGTTTGGTCAATACGACTTGATTGTTGATGGCACAGATAACTTTGCAACTCGATACATGGTCAACGACGCATGCGTGTTGCTGAACAAGCCATATATCTGGGGATCGATTTATCGCTTTGATGGTCAGGCATCAGTGTTCTGGTCTGAATACGGTCCGTGCTACCGCTGCCTCTATCCAGAGCCACCACCTCCGGGAATGGTTCCATCTTGCGCAGAAGGCGGCGTCCTTGGCGTGCTGTGTGCATCAATCGGATCGATTCAAGTTAATGAAGCCATCAAGGTTCTTGCTGGAATTGGTGAACCGCTAGTTGGATCGCTGATCGTCTATGACGCTCTCGAAATGACCTATCGCAAGATCAAGATTCGCAAAGATCCAAACTGTGCAATCTGTGGTCCGAACCCAACTGTGACTGAATTGATTGACTACGACTACTTCTGTGGTTCGGTCTCGGAAGAAGCTAAGGATGCGATTGTTGACTCAACAATTAACGCGCGCCAGCTCGAAGAAATGCTGAAAGAACGTGAACGTGGCGAGCGCGACTTCCTCCTTGTCGATGTTCGTGAACAAAACGAATACGACATCGTGAGCATTCCTGGTTCAGTTCTTATCCCGAAGAATGAATTCTTGATGGGTGATGCACTGGCTAGTTTGCCAACCGATAAGCAAGTTGTATTCCACTGCAAAGTTGGCGGACGTTCGGCTGAAGTTCTTGCTGTTGCCAAGGGCGCAGGTTTCGCAGATGCCATTCATTTGGGCGGCGGCGTACTTGCATGGGTGTCTCAGATTGAACCCGAAAAGCCAACGTACTAATTCATTGAAAAAATGCTGGTCGCAATCTGCAGCCAGCATTTTTTATTGTTGAAACAACTACTTACAGATCGCCCGTGCGTTGCAAGTGATTAAACGCAAGCCATCCTGGAACAGTTGGCATCCAAAACGTCCATACACGGAAGAGCAACGTTGCAGACACTGCAGTTCCGCCATCGATTCCCGTAGCGGTAAGGCCAGCTGCAATCGCAGCTTCGACGGCGCCTAACCCTCCAGGAGTTGGTGCAACTTGTGCAACGACTGAGGCAGCGAGGTACACCAGCGAAATAGCTGCGATCGACGATTCAGGAGTAAAGGCACGAACTGAAGCAACGAGACACAAACAGTAGCTGACATTGAGAATAAGTACGCCAACAATTCCAGCACCGAGTTTGGCTGGTTGGTTTGCTAATGAAGTCATTCGTGGAACGACTTGCTCTACGGTTGGAGAAATCTTTGACGAAACCCACTTACGTACTGCAGGAAACGTAGCCAGTACCGAGGCGATCAGCGCGACAATAACGGCAACCGTGATTGCTGTTTTTGGCGGACGGAATGCAAAGTCACTTGATGTTCCCGCAGCGATAACAGCAAGGGTTAGCAGCGAGAGGTGACTCAACACTGTCATCACTTGGGCCACGGCGACGCTGGCACCGGCAAGGGCGCTGTGCATTCCTTGCCGACTTAAGAAACGCACATTGATTGCTACTGAACCGAGGGTTGGGGGAGCAACGAGTGTGGCAAAAGAAGCCGCCCATTGTGCTTGGAAAGTCTTCCAAAAATTCAACCGTTCGGGCACTACGCCGATGAGCGCAATGGTTGCAGCAACATACGTACTGATTGACGCACCTAGACCGACCAGCATCCAAGTGACATCAGCCGAACTAAACAAATGAACCAAATTGACTTGGGCCAGCTGGGTAAGAAGCAGATAGCCCGCGAGCGTACCTGCGGCAATCGTCAAAAGCGTTTTTGGCTTAATGCGCTCGATGTCGATTTGATCAACTTGGCCTTCAGGAAGCAAGGCGACGAGTTCGTTACGCAAAGTGCTGAGAAGATCTTTATGTTCGCGCACGAGTGCACGTGTGGCTGTACTCAGTGCCACCGGTTGTAGCGCGGGCAGCGCTCGTGCAATGCCCGCATCACCTAAAACAACGCGTCCTGCTTCAATCGCACGCTTGGGTGACGACAGCATTGCCATTGTGCAGAGTGCTTCAGCAAGGTCGATGCGCAACAACACATCTGATGCGGCGATGACGCCTTCTTCCATGCCTTGTACATAGACGCGACCATCTTGTCCGAGCATTAAGTTTTCGGCAGTAAGCGCGCGATGTGCAATGCGGGCGTCCTGTAAGTCGCGAATGATGTCCCATGCTCCAGCAAGTTCAGCATCGCCAACGGTTGGTGTGATGTCCGAGAAGCTTCTACCTGCAATATGTTCGAAGACAAGAACTGCGGCATCCGGTCCAACTTCGGCAACCGAAATGAGATGCGGCGTATTGATGCCCGCGGTTGCAATTGCCCAGCTATTCAGGGCAATGCGATCGAGGCGTCGGCGCATTGATGTTCCTGCACCGCCGGGATCGTCACGAAGCCGAAGTGAACGGTAGACCGACTGGGCAAGTCCAGCACCTTCAAGATCGCGATCGAGCACGATGAGTTCGAGTCGCTTGCCATCAGTTGCCGTTGCGTCGTAGCGGCGACCGGCTTCAAGCACTTCGGCTGCGCGAAGAAGAGTGAGGGGGTGGCCAATGTTGGCAACTGCGGCCGCAATGTCGTGACCACTTGGTCGAGTTGTGTCTGTGCCCAACAGGTAGCGAATGATCAGACCAATTGCCCAACCGGCAAGTACTGAAACGCCAAGTCCGGCAGCCGTGATGCCACCACTAATAATGTCTGACAATGCAATTGAGCCAAGGACGATCAATGTGACACTTGACCAGCGTGGTCGTGACATTAACCGAGCGACCGTGCTGAAACCTGCAAGACCGCCGAGCATGATGTTGAACGGGACAGCGTTGTGGTTTTTGTTACTGCCCGCGTAGACCGCGATCACACGATCGCTTCCAAATTTTGTGATCGCCCACGAAGCCAAACTCAGAAACAACAATGTCGCTAAGAACGCGCCAATCGATTCGATGAGTTGGCGAGTGCGGCGACGAACCATTAAGTCAGCGGTGGCAAAGACTGGCAACGTCAAAGCACCGAAACCGCTGACGAGGCTAGCTGCCACCAGCAGTACGGACGGGAGTCGATTAGCGCCGTGGGTAATGTCTTGGTCCAGACCTGACGTCGTCGATTGAGCGATGTACGCCAACAAGCTAACGACAACAATGCCAAGAACTGCGGATGCAAACCGAGCCAGATCGGCAGGTCGGCGAAGGCGTCGCTTCAGCACGGCATCTTCGATCACCAAAGTTGATGAATGAGCCGTCACTGGTTTACGCCTTTGCACTGGTTGGGTGTTTCTCTAATCTTGCCTGACTCCCGTTGTTATTGACTAATGTCTGGGAAATTCCCTAGATAGAGCGCCTTTACGAATCTGCCAGGCAAGCGCGAATTGTCAGGGCGGCGTGGTGGAATAGTCCCGATGACTTCACTAATTCTTGATTCCAGCGCAGCCGAGCCCTACGCCCCACCTGAGCTCGATGCGCAACAGCAATCTGTTGTTGACCATCGTTCCGGTGCAATGCGGGTACTTGCTGGACCAGGCACCGGAAAGACCACGACGTTGGTTGCTGCTATGGCTGCACGAATTTCAGGGCAGGACGCATTGCGTCCAGATCAAGTCTTGGGTCTGACGTTTGGACGTAAGGCTGCACTCGAGTGGCGTGATCAAGTCACTGCTGCTGTCGGCGGTGGAATTGTTCCAACAGTGAGCACGTTTCATTCGTTTTGCTATGCACTTCTTCGAAAGTTCGCTGAAACCGATGCCTATGAAATTGCGACGCGATTGTTGTCTGGCCCAGAACAACAAGTTCGCGCGCAAGCATTATTTATTGAGGCGGTGCACGAAGGTCGCTTGACCTGGCCCGAGGATCTGCAGTCATCGCTCACTACCCGTGGCCTTGCTGAAGAAGTTCGAGCTGTGATGGCTCAAACTCGTTCGCGCATGATGGATCCTTCGGACCTTGCACAAATTGGTGCTCAGTCCGAACGTCCGTTGTGGATTGAAATTGGAAAGTTTATGGACGAGTACCTCGACGTGCTCGGATTCGAAGAAGTCTTGGACTACAGCGAACTTATTTATCGAGCTGTGTTGCTGGCTCAAGAGCCAGAAGTGCGCGACTACCTCAACACCACATTCAAGGCGATCTATGTAGATGAATACCAAGACACCGATCCTGGCCAAGTCACGTTGCTCAAGGCAATGGTTACGGGCGACACCAGCCTTGTTGTCGTTGGAGATGTTGATCAAGCAATCTATGGTTTCCGTGGCGCTGATGAGTCTGGCATTCGAAATTTTAAAAACGACTTCGCGCCGATTTATGGCGAGCGCATTACTGATGTAGTGCTCAATTCATGCCGACGTTTCGGTACTCAAATTCGGGCTGCGGCGCGCGCTGTGATCGGGGACCGAGTACCAGCCGGTTTTGATGAAGCAGATATTTTCCGTCATCGCTCACCGGTGTGCAGCGCTGAAAACCCTGGTGTCGTTCGAGTTTCGACGTTCGATTCAGATGGTGCGCAAGCAAGTCACATAGCGGACATCATTATTCGCAAGCATGTCAATGATGGCGTGCCGTGGTCAGACATGGCGGTCATCGTACGCAGCGCGGTTGCTACGTTGCCGTCAATTTATCGCGCGCTGGTATCGGCCGGTGTTCCTGTCGAAGTAGCCCAGGACGAAATTCCACTTCACCAAGATCCCGCCGTCGCACCGCTGGTCATGTTGTTACGCGCTGTTGATGATGCACGTTTCATCTCGCCAGATATTGCTAATACGTTATTGACTGGTCCGCTAGCCAAGCTTGACCCGATTGATTTGCGGCGATTTGGTCGACATTTACGCGCACTCGATCGCAGCGAGGATCGTGTCCCGCGGCCGTCTCAGTGGCTCATCGCAGAAAGTTTGCAGAATCTAGAGTCGTTGGCACGAGTTACGGATCCATCGCAAAAGCCTGTCGTTGATGCGGTGAGCAAACTAGGTGGACTTATTAACGAGGCTCGCCAAGCAATGCGCAATGGCGCCACTCCGCATGAAGTGCTGTGGCAATTGTGGACCGGTACTACTTGGCCAGAGACACTCCAGCAACAAGCACTGGGATTCGGTGGCACGAGCCAGCGTGCGCATCGCGACCTTGACGCAATCTGTGCGCTTTTTGATCAGGCGAGTCGTTTTGTGTCGCACCGTGGTACCCGCGACCTCACCGTTTTCTTGGATGAAATCGAAGCCCAGCAGATTCCAGCAGAGGCGCTTGCAGATAACGAAATTCGAAATGACACAGTGCGTCTTCTCACTGCTCATCGCTCCAAGGGTTTGCAATGGCCATTCGTAATCGTGGCGGCTGCGCAGGAAGAGCTGTGGCCAAACTTGCGCGTTCCTCAAACACTTTTGCAGGCTGATCGCATTGGTCACCGCGAAGTACTGATGCCACAGACTGCTCGTGAAATTTTGGCATCCGAACGGCGCTTGTTTTACGTTGCAGTCACTCGTGCGCAACAAGAACTTCTCATCACTGCTGTCGAAACGCCGAACCTCGAGAACGGGAGTGCACTTTCACGCTTTGCCGTAGACATCATGACTGCACTTGGTATTAATGAAGAGTTGCAGCACATCGCCGGACGTCCTCCGCGCCCTCTTAATGCAGATGGTGTCGTAGCAGCGCTTCGTGCAACATTGGCTGATGACAAGGCAAGCCCGGCATTGAAGGCTGCTGCTGGTCACCGATTAGCAAAACTTGGCCAATCGGGTATTCCAATGTTTGCGTCTGCACTACCCGAAAACTGGTGGGGACTGCGACCACTCACAACAAATTCGCTTGCGCCGACTGAGCCAATTCATTTATCTGCTTCCACCATTAAAGACATCGAACAGTGCCCTGCGAAGTGGTATCTCGAGCATGAAGTTCAGGCCAAGTCCGATAAAGGCACGAGCATGTTGTTCGGCTCGGTTATTCACAAAATTGCTGAAGGAATCGAAACGGGCCAGCTTGAGGCGGACATCGAGCAGATCGATGCGCATCTTGATCGCGTGTGGCCGGGAATGGGCTTTGAAACGCCTTGGGAGAAGGATTATCAACGCACGCAAGCTCATGTGGTTTCGCAGCGACTACTTGCATGGCTCATGAGTCGCGGAGATGTAGAAAGCATCGCCGAGTCAAAACTCTCAGTGCGTACTCATGTCACTCTGGCTGATCCAACCGGCGAAACACAATCTCTTGAGATTTCTCTCCTTGGTTTCGCGGATCGTATTGAGTTCCGTGCCGATGGCGTTGTGGTTTTCGATTACAAGACTGGAAAAGATCCAGAGAAGCGACTTGATCTTCCGAAGAATCTCCAGTTGGCGCTTTATGCCTTCATGATCAGCAATGGCACCTATACACGGGATGGCCAAGAATCATCGCTCGATGCGGATGCCACCGTGCAAGGTGCTGGTTTGATTCAACTGCGTAGCGAAGAAGGCGACGCTCCTGGTCTTCCGCTGGTTCAGCAAGTTGGCATTGGCGCTCATGACTCCAAGAGCAAAATCACATTGGAACAAAGAATGGCCGCTGCCGCTCAAATTATTCGCGACGAAAATTTCGTTGCCAAGCCAGATGACTTCACCTGTAAATACTGCAGTGTTCGGTTCTTATGTCCGGCGCAAGCTGAAGGAAGGCAGGTGCTCTAAATGATAAACATCGAAAACGCGCGCGCTGCCCTCGTGGAAATTATTGGCTTCCCACCAAGCGACGAACAATGGGAGGCGATCACGGCTCCTTTGGAGCCGGCGATGATCGTTGCCGGTGCTGGCACAGGTAAAACCACAGTGATGGCTGCTCGAGTTCTGTGGCTTGTGATGACTGGTCAAGTTGAACCAGACCGAGTACTGGGTCTGACGTTTACTTCAAAGGCCACAACTGAATTTCAGCAGCGAGTACGGTCAAACTTGTCTAAGGCTCTGGAATACCTACACGGACCAAACAGTTACGAAGATTTTGGCGAACCGGTTATTTCGACGTACAACGCTTTTGGATCTCGACTGCTGAAAGAACATGCTTTACGCCTAGGGCTAGAACCTGATGCTCGAGTTGTTGTGGACGCGTTGAAATATCAATTGGCGTTTCGCACCGTTGCCAACACTCAGGTCGATCTTGGTGGCGCTGGTTACAGCTCGATGAAAGCGGTTCAGGATCTCGTAAAGTTCGACGAGAGTATGGCTAACTATTTCGTAGATCCACACGTTGTTATTGATGGTGAAGCCGAGCTGCTTGCGCGTTACGACATTGATGTGAGTCACGGCGAGGATCACGCCAAGTTGGTCGACACCCTTCGTAAGCGTCACGCTTTGGCACAACTTTTAATTGAGTATCGCGCAAACAAAATTGCTAACGACGTCATTGATTATTCGGATCAAATTCGACTAGCCGCAACCGCTGCGCTGAATTCACCGGTAATGTGCGCAATGCTCAAGGATGAATTCCACGTAGTTTTGCTTGATGAATATCAGGACACGTCGGTGTCCCAGAAGATTTTGTTGCAGGCACTTTTTGGTGATGGCCATCCTGTTATGGCAGTTGGCGATCCATGCCAGGCGATTTATCGTTGGCGCGGAGCTGAAATTAGCAACATGTCGGTGTTCGTTGATGACTTCCCAACGAAACGCAACGGACAGATGGAAACGTCGGCGATTTATAACCTCACGCTGAATCGTCGCTCGGGTCAGCACATTTTGGATACCGCGAATGCGCTGAGTGCTGGACTTCGTGATCGACATCCTGAAATCAAAGAACTTCGTGCAGGAAACACAGACAAGCCACAAGGCGACATTCACGTTGCACTCGTGAAGACCTCGCGCGACGAAGTCACATGGGTCGGTCAACAAATTGAAGATGCGCTCAAAACGGCAAAACCTAAAGACGTCGCCATCTTGTTGCGGGAAAAGAGCCAGGTAAATTCCTTCGTTTCGGAATTAGAACGCCGCAACATTCCAGTCCAAGTTGCCGATGCCGGAGCGCTGCTGCATCTTCCAGAAGTGCGCGATGTTGTGAGTTATCTGCAAATCATTTCTGATCCAACCAATAACCAAGCGCTTGTGCGAATCTTGATGAGCCCGCGTTGGCAAATTGGTGCCCGAGACTTGGCATTGTTAGGCAAGCAAGCCACGAAGGGTAACGATCCACGGGCGGACAAGTCGCATCTAACAATTGATGAACAGCTCGAACATGAAATCGCCAGTGTTGATCGTGCTGAAC